>CBFHHP010000010.1:0-30292 GCA_965655745.1 uncultured Schleiferiaceae bacterium | reverse complement strand
TTAAGAGTACCACCAACGTATTCTTGATTACCGAATAGAATAGGTAGTAACCCTTTGGTTAAATAAGAAGAAAAGAAATTTTCGTAAGCTGGTTGATTTACATAAAAGTATGCGAATATCGCACTGAAAACTACAATCATGATAATCATAGAATAGAGTGCAGCTCTTCTTCTTTCAGGATATAAGGTAGCCATGATGGGTAATGTCATTAAAGGGAATAAACTAACAGGCCCTTTAATTCCAAGGCTAAAAAAGAAAACAATTCCAGCCAAAAGACTCCAGATATAGTTTTTCTTCATAGTACCCTCGAAAAGTAACCAAACAACGCAGAGTACCGCAGCGGCAAGTGGAGCTTCAAGCATGTTGTTTCTATGTACCCAAATAACGGTAGGAGTCAGCGTCCATAAGAGCTGTGGAATCCAGGCGCGGTGTCCTGCAGGCACAAATAATACCCAAATTCTACGAAGCATAAGTACACTTAGACCATACATTGTGTAAGGATAGATGCGATCAACCCAGGGTTGATCGCCAAACAAATGATAAAAAATACGGTGAAGACCGAACGAGAAAGGAGGGTGCTTATAAAACTCTGGAAATATCGAGGGGGTGTAAGAAGGAATCCAAAAAGTACCTACGCCATCATTCATATTTCGTGCGATTGAAGCGTAACTCAAGCCGTCATAAAACATTCCCTTTGTAAAAAGTAAGGGTAAAAACAGTAAAGCAGCTATTGCCCAAGAGAACTGATTAAGTCTGTAGTTTATAATGTGACTCATTAGAATTCGCTCTTCATGTGGAACGTAATCTTATCAAACTTGTCTTGGGCCATCTGCAATGAAAATTGTGAATCAGCTAAGAATACGAGTCGGCCGTACTTGTCTTCTGCTAGATAGCGTTGTTTCAAAGTAGAAAACTCTTTAAGCTGATCCTCGTCATTGCTTTCAATCCAACAAGCTTTAAATGCTGGAAAATTCTCATATGAGCACTTGGCATTATACTCATGTTCGAGACGGTATTGAATCACTTCATACTGCAATGCTCCCACGGTACCAATAATCTTTCTGTTGTTTTGTTTAAGAGTAAACAATTGGGCTACACCTTCATCCATTAACTGGTCAATCCCTTTATTTAACTGCTTTGCCTTTAATGGATCCGCATTGTTAATGAATCTGAAATGCTCCGGTGAGAACGATGGAATACCTTTATAGTGCAACTGTTCTTTTGACGTTAGGGTATCTCCAATTCTGAATGTACCGTTATCAGGTATACCAATAATATCCCCTGGAAAAGCCTCGTCAATAGTGCTCTTTTTTGAAGCCATAAAGGCAGTTGGGGCACTGACTCTGAATGACTTACCACTTCTGGTATGAACATAGTTTTTATTGCGCTCAAACTTTCCGCTGACTACTTTGAGGAAGGCAATTCTGTTTCTATGGTTCGGGTCAATGTTCGCGTGAATCTTAAATACGAATCCGGAAAATTCATTCTCATTAGGTTGAACCAATCTTTGTTCAGCCTCCTTTGGCTGGGGCTCAGGGGCTATTTCTTGAAAACAATCGAGCAACTCCCGCACACCGAAATTATTTAACGCGGAACCAAAAAAAACGGGACACAGATCTCCGCTTAGGTATTCTGAGTGATCAAACTGTGGATACACAGCTTCTAAAAGTTCAAGGTCATTTCTAAGCTCTTTAGCCGCCTCTTCGCCGACAAATTCGTCAAGTTCAGGTGAACTAATATCTTCGAAAGAGGTACCCTCACTAATTTTCTGTTTGTTCTCGGCGCTGTAAAGATTGAGGTTCTTTTCCCACATATTATAAACCCCTTGAAAACGCTGCCCCATACCTATTGGCCAGGATAGGGGACATAGGGTCAATCCGAGTTTCTGTTCGACTTCATCAATAAGATCGAAACCATCTTTCCCTTCGCGGTCCAATTTATTTATGAATACTATAATAGGGGTAGCCCGCATGCGACAAACCCTTACCAATTTTTCTGTTTGAGGCTCCACACCTTTTGCAACATCAATTACCACAATAACACTATCACATGCAGTAAGTGTACGGTATGTATCTTCCGCAAAATCTTGGTGACCGGGTGTGTCCAAGATGTTGATCTTTTTGTCTTTATAGTAGAATCCCATTACAGAAGTCGCAACCGATATACCACGTTGCTTTTCAATCTCCATGAAATCGGATGTCGCGGACTTTTTAACCTTATTGCTTTTTACAGCTCCTGCCTCTTGAATCGCACCGCCAAACAACAATAGCTTCTCGGTTAGTGTAGTTTTACCTGCATCGGGATGGGAAATAATCCCAAAGGTTCTGCGAATGCTGATTTCCTTTTCGATTGACATCTACTATAATTTTGTCGCAAATATACTAAAGCAACCCTCGTAAGTTTGTGGTAATTACTTATACTTGCTACGAACAAAACTTTTCTCCCCCAGATTCGTTAGCTTTTCGTGAAGTCACGTTATTCCATAAAAGATTTAGAGCAGCTTAGTGGTATTAAAGCCCACACCATTCGTGCTTGGGAGCAACGTCACAAACTAATTACACCTAAGAGAACAAGTACAAACATTCGCTTTTACAGTGATGATGACCTGCGGGTAATTTTAAATGTATGTATACTTTTAGAACACGATTGGAAGATTGGTCAAATCGCAAAGCTCGCTCCAGAGGAAATTGCAAAATCAGCACTAGAGGCTGATCCTTACGAAGGAAATTACGCTTATGAACTCAATGAGTTGAAATTAAGTACACTGAACTTTGATATTGAGCGGTTCGAAGCCATCATGGCAACTTGCATCGATAAGCACGGTATCCATAATACCTTTCAAAAAGTTATTGGAGATTATATCCAAGAATTAGGAAAACTTTGGCTCAGCGGATCTGTAAGTATTTCTCAAGAGCACTTTATGTCATCTATGATTCGCCAAAAGTTGTACTCTGCCCTTGATGAACTTCATGCGAGCGATGGTGGAAAAACATTTGCGCTTTTCCTGCCAGCAAATGAGCTTCACGAGATTGGACTTCTTTACTTAGCCTATGTTCTGAAAGAACGAGGGGATAGGGTCATTTATCTTGGTCAGAGTCTTCCAAAGGAGTATCTTACTGATTTGTTGGATAATCAAAAGGTAGATTCACTTATCTCAGTCTTCACAACAAACCCAGACGTAGAATATTTGCCAGAATATCTGCGTGATTTGGATGATCTTATTCGCGATCGTGGGGTAGAGGTACACCTAACAGGGTATCAATTCAATGACTTCTCCGAAAATAGATTTGGAGATAATATACACATTTACAACACTTTAAAGGATTTGACTGCCCACATTTAATGGGTATTTAGAATTGTTTAATAAATTTTATTCATCGTTAGACAAATTGTTTGAACATATTGTTTAACTTTGGAATAGCAACCTTAAACATTGTCTTTATGTCAACCGCAGAATTTGGAGAATTAATTGATCGTGAACACGACTTTTTGCATCAGTTAGCAATGAAGTTGACCAAGCGTCACGATGATGCCCAAGACTTGATCCAGGATACCTATTTCAAGGCACTTAAGAATAAAGATAAGTTTGCCACAGGAACTAATCTCAAAGGGTGGTTGTATACCATCATGAAGAATACCTTCATAAATAACTACCGTCGTAAAAAGCAGCAAAACACTTTTGTTGATGAAACGGAAAGCCAGTTTTTTCTGAATAGCAAGGAGGCAAGTAGAACGACTCTTACCGACGCGAATGTGGATAACGACTACATCATGGAACAAATTAATTCCATTGAGCCACATTACACAGAAGCATTTTTCATGCATTATGAAGGTTACAAGTACGAGGAAATTGCTGAACACTTTAACATTCCTCTGGGAACAGTTAAATCCCGAATTTTCTTAGCTCGTAAGAAAATGATGGAAAAGCTCGCCGATCAACGCCACTAATCACAGCCTACCGCCTTATCACATGAAATCAGTTATTGTCATTGGTTCTGGGTTTGCAGGCCTAAGTGCCGCATCCTTTTTAGCCCGTGAAGGGTACGATGTTACTGTCCTAGAGAAAAACGACCAACTTGGAGGACGAGCACGCTCGTGGAAAAAAGACGGTTTCACTTTCGATATGGGACCAAGTTGGTATTGGATGCCTGATGTATTCGAACGCTACTTTTCAGAATTCGACACCAAGGTAGAAGACCTATATAACTTAATACGATTGGATCCTTCTTATCGTGTGGTGTTTGGTCCAAACGATCATGAGGACCAAAGCGCCGATATGGAAGCGCTTGAAGCCATGTTCGATAGATTAGACCCTGGATCAGGGTCACGTTTGCGTAAGTTTTTGAAGCAAGGTGCTTACAAATACGAAGTTGGTATTAAGGATCTTGTTTTTCGTCCAGGGCGCTCTCTAACAGAATTTATGGACTTGAGGATTGTCAAAGGTCTGTTTCAGTTGGATATGCTCAAAGACATTCGGAAGCATGTTGCAGAAGTAAGCTCGCATCCTAAACTCAAGGCAATCCTTGAATTCCCTGTTTTATTTCTTGGTGCCTTACCGCAAAATACGCCAGCACTGTACAGCTTAATGAATTACGCCGATATGTCGTTGGGGACTTGGTATCCCATGAACGGTATGAACGAAATTATACAAGGAATGGTTCGTGTTGCTAAGGAGCAGGGGGTGAAATTCAGAACATCAGCGGAAGTAACAGGATTCAAATATTCAAATAAACGAATAGTTAGTGTATTGACTAAAGGAGGTTCATTTACCGCAGATATTGTTGTGGGAGGTGCTGATTACCATCATATTGATCAGGTCATCAGTTCTCCTGAATACAGGGAATACACTCCAGAATATTGGAACAAACGCAAGATGGCTCCTTCATCATTACTCTATTACTTGGGTATTAAAGGTGAAGTACCCAACGTCTTGCATCACAACCTGTTTTTCGACCATGAATTGGATCAGCATGCACATGAGATTTATACAGACCCTAAATGGCCTACAAAACCTCTTTTCTATGCTAGTGCTCCGTCAAAAACAGATTCAAGTGTAGCGCCCGAGGGCTGTGAAAATATGTTCCTGCTCATGCCAACGGCTCCTGGGATGGATGGTGATACAGAGGAAGTCCGCGAGAAATATTATAACTTGATGATGGATCGTCTTGAAGAATTTACCGGTTCCTCAATTCGTGACAGGGTAGTGGTAAAACGGAGTTTTGCATATCAGGATTTTAAATCAGAATACAACAGTTTTAAAGGCAACGCATATGGCCTTGCCAACACATTAGACCAAACCGCAATTCTTAAGCCTAGACTGAAGAGTAAAAAAGTGAGCAATTTGTACTTCGCTGGACAACTCACTACACCTGGGCCAGGTGTTCCACCTTGCTTAATAAGTGGGGAAGTTGTGAGCAAAGAAATCGCGAAGGACTATCAAATAAAGAAAGCGGTATGAAAGCACTCTTTGACAGCGTAAGTATTCGCACATCAAGAATGACCACTAAAGCGTATAGTACGTCGTTCTCTCTAGGTATTCTAGGTCTTGACAAGAAATACCACGATCCTATATATGCCATCTATGGCTTCGTAAGATTCGCAGATGAAATTGTTGATACGTTTGAGGACTACCCGCAAAAAGAATTGCTCGAACGCTTCTGGAAGGATACTTATCTAGCACTAGACGAAAAGATCAGTTTGAATCCTATACTTAATAGTTTTCAGCAAGTAGTGAATGCCTTTAATATTGATAGAGATTTAATCGAAACATTCTTGAAGTCCATGGAAATGGATCTGTACAAGAACGATTACGACGAGGAGGGTTACAAGGCATACATCCTTGGTAGTGCCGAAGTAGTTGGACTCATGTGCTTGAAAGTTTTTGTAGATGGTGATGAAAAGCGTTATCAAGAGCTAAAGAAGCCTGCAATGCAGTTAGGCTCGGCCTTTCAGAAGATAAATTTCTTAAGAGATTTACACGCAGATTACCATGCTTTGGGAAGAACCTATTTCCCAGGTGTGGACTTGAATGAGTTTAACGAACGGGTAAAAGCTGAGATTGAGGCGGATATTGATATCGACTTTAAAGCAGGCTATGAAGGCATAAAACAACTTCCTAAAGGAGCCCGGTTTGGTGTATATATCGCGTACGTTTATTACTACAGTTTATTTAAGAAGATTTGTAATACACATGCAGATATCATTTTGAATGAACGTGTGCGTATATCGAACAAAAGGAAGTACGGTTTGTTTTTAAGTTCGTACGTTAGACACACCATAAACTGGATATAACATATTACAATGCTTGAACAAGTTATCCTGGTCGATTCGGACGATAATCCGATTGGGCTGATGGAGAAAATGGAAGCGCACCGAAAGGCGAAACTGCACCGTGCATTCTCTGTTTTCGCCATGAACGACGACAACGAAATTTTACTTCAAAGGCGTGCTCTGCATAAGTACCACAGTGGTGGACTTTGGACGAACACGTGCTGTTCTCATCCTAGGGACGGTGAAACTGTGGAAGAAGCCGCCACAAGAAGATTGATGGAGGAAATGGGCTTTACCTGTACCGTCAAACGTATTTTCTCATTCATCTACAAAGCAGAATTGGACAATGATTTAACAGAGCATGAGCTGGATCATGTCCTCATTGCCCGTTACAACGAAGATCCAAATATTAACCCTGAAGAAGTCGATAGTTTTGACTGGAAATCAGTGGATTGGGTGGCTGAAGACATGAAAGCTCATCCTGAGAAGTACACTGAATGGTTCAAAATCATCTATGACCGATTCTTAAAGTATTGGCATAATGAGAATCACGGTATGTAGAAGAGCACATTTTAATGCAGCACATAGGTTGCATAATCCGGAATTGAGCCTTGCTGAAAATGCAGCAACATTTGGGAAATGTAATAATGAGTACTATCACGGTCACAACTATGAACTCATTGTTCATGTGACAGGCGATGTCGATCCCAAGACCGGGTACCTCATTGATATGAAAGTCCTTCGAGATCATATTAAGCGCGAGGTAGAAGACTATTTAGATCACAAAAATCTGAACGTACAAGTAGAAGAGTTTAAAACACTTAATCCTACCGCAGAGCATATTGCTTATGTCATCTGGAATAGGTTGAGAATAGTACTCAATGCTGACTTAGAATTAAAAGTGACGCTTTACGAGACGCCACGCAACTACGTTGAATACAGCGGTAAATAAAAGTATTATGACACAACACGAAAAGAGCTACACGGCTGAGCAATTAGAACAGTTGGTCGAGGCGCATTTAGGCACTTCAATAGACACTCCATTGCGTTCTGACGCCTTCAATATGTCAGAAGATGAGAAAATCAGTTTGATCGCTGAAAAATTCCGTGATATCATGGATATTTTAGGGCTTGACCTCAATGATGATAGCTTGAACGGTACACCTTTACGTGTAGCTAAAATGTACGTTAAAGAGGCGTTTGCGGGTCTTAACCCTGAGAATAAACCCGAGATGAAGTTGTTCTCGAACAAGTTTCAGTACAATGAAATGCTCATTGAAAAGGATATCAAAGTCCATTCACATTGTGAGCATCATTTCGTTCCTATTATTGGAAAGTGTCACGTTGCTTACATTCCAAACGGCAGTGTTGTTGGCCTGAGTAAATTGAACCGAATCGTTAGACACTATGCTAAGCGACCACAAGTTCAAGAAAGACTTACAAGGCAAATTGCAGAGGCATTGATGGAAGGACTAGGCACAAATGATGTCGCTGTATACCTTGAAGCTGACCACATGTGTGTAAAAACAAGAGGTGTTGAAGACGACGGTAGTTCGACAATTACCATGTCTTTCCACGGAGAATTTGAAAAAGACATGAACAAAAAAGCATTTCTGGAGTCATTGAGATGATGAAAGAAGTAAGTATTTTTTGGTTTAGACGCGACCTTAGGCTGGAAGACAACGCCGGACTTTGGAAAGCACTGAAAAGTGGGCATCCTGTGGTGCCTATTTTCATTTTTGATAAAAACATTTTAGATAAACTCGAGGATAAATCTGATGCTCGAGTATCGTTCTTACATCAACAATTAACAGAGTTACAGTACCAGCTAACAGGGATGGGTAGCTCTTTACATGTATTCTATGGTACGCCAGCACAGGCTATGAATACGCTTAGTCAAACGTACAGTGTAAAAAGTGTGTTTCTAAATCGCGACTATGAACCTTATGCTCGTGAGCGAGATGAGGATGTAGTTAAATACTGGAGTGAGCATGATGTTCCTGTGGTCGGTGCGAAAGATCATGTCGTTTTCGAAAAGAACGAAGTAGTGAAAGGGGACGGCACGCCGTATCTAGTATTTAGTCCATACGGTAAGGCCTGGCGTAAAAAGTTGACCGATTACCATGCGAAGGCTTATCCCAACGCTAAATACTTTGAAAATTTTCTCAAGCAACAGCCTATCGCAATTCCATCATTAGAATCGATGGGTTTTAGAGCTACTGAGGTTTCATTGCCATCTTCTAACGTAGACGAAAGTATAATTAAAACCTACGATGCTACTCGAAATTTCCCTGCCAATGAAAGGGGAACTACACGACTTGGTATGCACTTAAGATTCGGTTCCATCTCGGTGCGTAGTCTTCTGCGAAAGGGTCTCGTCGGTAACGACACCTTCGTCAACGAACTTATATGGAGAGACTTCTTTCAAATGGCGCTGTATTATTTCCCAGACAGTCGAGAAAAGGCTATTAAACCGAAATATGATCTCATTCCTTGGGAGACCAATATGGAACATTTCAAAGCTTGGTGCGAGGGTAGGACAGGGTATCCTATTGTCGATGCTGGTATGCGAGAATTAAACACTACGGGCTACATGCACAATCGAGTTCGAATGATTGTAGCTAGTTTTCTAACGAAGCATTTGCTTATTGATTGGAGGCTAGGGGAGCGATACTTCGCAGAAAAGCTATTGGATTTTGATTTGGCCAGTAATATAGGCGGTTGGCAATGGGCTAGTGGTTCGGGTTTGGATGCTGCACCATATTTCAGAGTGTTCAATCCTACCTCGCAACTTGAGAAGTTTGATAAACAACTCACGTATGTCAAACGCTGGGTACCAGAATATGGGACTGCCCAATATCCAGAGCCTATTGTGGAACACAAATGGGCCAGAGAAAGATGTTTAGATCGATTTAAGACAGCTTTGGCGAACGCTTAAACTTCTTGAGCTTCGCCTGTAAATCCGAAGAGTTTTTTGTCTCTAATCACATGATGTACATATTCTGGTAGACAATCCGCCCATCCTTCTTCACCTGCGCGTATTTGGTTTAATACCTCTCGTGAGAATATGTTTGTTATGTCGTGATCGAAGTCGTCGATATCAAGAATTCTATTGTGGAAGATTAGATAATCGATGATAGGTCTGAATCGAGGGTGTACTTCTGCATCTTCTTTGCGCATGATTTTCTCCTCATTGTCGTGATCAATGAAAGGATATACAAGTATTTTCAAGTCCTTCGAGAAAATACGTCCAAATGCTTCTAAAATCCCACCTTGTAATCCACGGTAGTATTTATCCTTGAACAACTCTGTGAGGTTATTGACACCCATTACCAATCCTTGGCGCTTTTTAGAGAAGCGGCCAAAGTAGTCTACGAGCTTATAATACTCTTGATAATTCGAAATAAGAACAGTCTGACCCAAGGCACACAAGATTTCGGCCCTGTCTAAGAAGTCTTGTTCATCAAGTTCCCCGTCAGCCAACAAGTTGTTTAAGGTAATTTCCCATAACACGACAGTTTTATCTGCATCGACCTTCTTATCGTTGGTAAACATGTCGTAACCACATTTGATCATGTCCATATTCACCTTGGTCACAGGTCTAAAAGAACCACGCATTGTCAGTACATGCTTTTTATAGAGCAACTCAGCCGGTAACAGGTTGTTTCCTTCTGGTCCAAAAATGACTGCATCGGTATAGCCGTTTTTAATCAACTGAAGAGACATTAAACGATTGTCCACCTCCGCGAAATCAGGGCCATTGAAGTTGATTAAATCAATCTCAATAGCGTCTTTATCAATATTGTCGTAAAGGCTCTCTAGTAAAAGTTTAGGGTCTTCGTAAAACTTGTAAGCTCCGTATATGAGGTTAGTACCAAGACGTCCAACGGTCTCTTGTTGGTGTTTGGCCTCGTTTTCGTGCAATCGAAAGTGCAGGATTATATCGTTGGTTGCTTTGGTAGGAGTTGTCTGAAAACGGATTCCCATCCAGCCATGACCCTTAAATGTCTTCGCAAAATTTATCGTTGCGACAGTGTTTGCATAAGCGAAGTAGGTCTTACTTGGATGCTTGGCTCTGTCCAGACGCTTTTCGATCAAACCGTATTCGTGACGTAGCATTTTCTGCAACCTACTTTGAGTAACGTAGCGCTTGTCCTCTTCTATACCGTAGATATCATCTGAGAATGCCTTATCATAGGCACTCATTGCTTTTGCAATAGTTCCTGAAGCAGCGCCAGCTCTGAAAAATTCACGGACCGTCTCCTGACCTGCACCAATTTCTGCGAAAGTGCCGTAGATGTCCGAGTTAAGATTGATTTTTAGCGCTTTTTGCGCAGTGGTATGAATGGTTCTTGGCGTCATTAATCCTGCTGAGATTAGTTCTTGGTGCTAATTTAAAACTTCCTAACTTCGATAAGCCCGTTTTCTAAGGGAAAATGCGCAAAAAGTAGACCAAAATGAGCAAGAAAAGTGGAACACTATATTTCTTAGGTACAGGAACCTCACAAGGTGTACCAGTTATAGGCTGTTCTTGCGAGGTCTGCACAAGCTCAGACCCCAAGGATCACAGAAGCAGAAGTTCGGTACACATCATATATGGTGGTGTACACCTTCAAATCGACACTGGACCCGATTTCAGGCAACAGATGCTCAATGCAGGGTTAACTCATGTGGATGCCGTGCTATTTACTCACGAGCATCAGGATCATGTAGCTGGACTAGATGACACTCGCCCTATAATCTTTAGAACAGGTAACGAAATGTTGATTTACGGTCAACAACGAGTTATCAATAGAATTAAAAAGGTATACGATTATGCTTTTGAGCCGCAGCCTTATCCAGGAGCACCTAGGATACAAGCATCACCGGTCGAAGACGGTCAAAAATTTAGCGTGAACGGAGTTAATATTCAATCGCTACCTGTGATACACGGAAGGCTACCGATTCTAGGGTACAGGGTAGGAGGGTTGGCCTATTTGACGGATACCAACAACATACCGGAACCAACGTATGAATTACTTGAAGGGTTAGACATCTTGGTTATTGATGCATTGCACCACAGAGATCACTTCAGTCATTATACGCTTGAACAAGCCGTGATACAAGCAAAGAAAATTGGTGCAAAACGAACGTTCTTCATCCATATGAGTCACTACATGGGACTGCACGAAACAATTTCCAGCGAGCTGCCAGAAAACATGTACTTGTCCTATGATGGACTAGAAGTATGCTTTGATTAAGCGTAAAGCGACAAATAACTCCCTTTTACGTAAACACCTTTAACATAGTTGTTTACATCCAAACCTTTAAATGGATTGTTGAAAGCTTTCGACCCCATAGCTGTGATCTGTTCACTCCCGGAGGCGATGATAGTAAACTCTGCTGTTGCCCCTTCTTGAATAGTTAAATCCGGAAGATTCAGCAAAGACCGTGGTACTGTACTGAGCTTTTCTTGCAAGAGTTCTTCAGAAACCTCGTATCGATCTAATAACGCACTTACAGCGCCTTCTAACCCAGCCATTCCAAATTCGGCATTATCAAACTCACATTGCTTTTGCTCAATATCCTTAGGGAGATGGTCGACAGCAATACAATCTATTGTCCCGTCTAATACAGCTTCCCACAAAATACTGCGCTCAACATCTGTCCGAATAGGAGGGGTTACTTTTAGTGCAGTATTGTATTTTTCCAAATCTTCATCAGTGAAAATTAGGTGGTGAATATTGACACTCGCTGTGACATTTAATCCTTTTGATTTGGCTTCTCTAATACATTCAACGCCCTCTACTGTGCTGACTGACGCAATGTGCATAGCACCCTCAGTGTACTCAAGAATGCTTAAATCGCGCTGAATTTGTGTACTTTCTGAAATTACAGGTATACCCTTTAATCCTATGTAAGTACTTGTTGCTCCTTCGTGCATCTTTCCGTTAGCACTCAGCTCATGATTCTCAGGGTGAACCATTACTCGACCAAATGGCTTGGTGTACAAAAGCCCTAATTTGAGAAGATTGGCATTTGAAACTCCTTGCTTGTAGTCACCAAATAGATGGGCGCCCAACTGATTCATTTCAAACATCTCACTCAGCTCTTCTCCATTACGATTTTTAGACAAGGTTCCTATTGGTACCAGGTGAACAGGAAGTGATTCTGATTTATTCAGAATAAACTCAATTCCAGTTTTACTTTCATAATGTGGGTGACCATTACTTACAACACCTATAGCAGTAAAACCTCCAGAAGCTGCCGCTGCCGAACCGCTAACCAAATCTTCGGATTCCTCGTTACCTGGTTCTCCCAGATCCGAGTGCAATTCTGCAAAACCAGTTGTTAGCCAACACCCCTTAAGGTCTATGATTCCTTCAGCTTGTTCTGTTGAGAGATTTCCTATGGCTTCTATTTGTTCATCATTGACGAGAATATCGAGCTCCTGTCCGTTGTAAGGACTTTTAACATCAATGATTCGTGCGTTTTTAAATAGAAGCTTCATCGAGATTAGATTTTGACAAAAATAAGCGCAATTAGCGCGCAAAGCAACGCCAATAGCATGTACAATTTTTCATTTAACAAGTTCACTGTAAACCCCTGTGAATACTCACTTTCAGGATTATCAATGACATCAACGCCATCGAGGTTAGCGTTTGACTCGTAAAAATCAGAACCTAAGAAAGGCACATATTCGATACGCGTCCTGCTTCCTAACGACCATTGATTAATAGCTCTATAGAAGGGATGAGACCAATCCTTGGGCATGAAACCTTGCTTGTATATCCGATCCCTTAAAGAAGCAACGACTGCTCCGTTCAGCCTTAATAATGTCTCCTCGTCTTCTCTAAGCTCGTTATAGCTCGAAACTTCTGGCCACGCATTTTGAAGTGAAGGGCCAATAAAGAAATTCGTAAAGAAAGGATGGTTCAACTCAGGGATAGATGTACCACCATTCTGATTCTGTATGCCCTTTGAAAATTGGACCAACTTTCCGGCATATCCTTCGAGTGAAGGAGGAATAAAATCAAAACCAAGCAACACAACTGAATGGAATTCCTTGTAATTAATAACCAAATCACTGCTGTATTGTACCACAGAATCTTCAAGGGTAATAAATTCATTACTAGGTAATCGTACGTTGTTTGAAAGTACAATTCGACGTGAAGGAGGAGTAGGGAGCCAGGAGAAATGGTTGTCCTCATGTATGGAATCGTGTGATATCGTCAAGTCTACAAGCTGTCCGTTAGAAATTTCATCCAAGGAAATGCTGTACATAGAGTCTAATCTGCTGTCTACCAACTTATTATTGTTTTCCACCGTCACTTTACCCACTACCTTCCACGTGAATGTTTGATCACCGAGAGAATTCGCTGCTTTTTCAATAGGCAGGTTTAATTTGGCTTGCCTCGATGGAATCCAAGCTGGCGGTTGCAAGGAATTGTCAAAGCCGTAACTCAAAAGAAGAGCACCGGTGACGTGCTCTATCGGAGCGTTAGTGAAGTTCATTTTTTCAATCACAGTTCGGACTGCCGCCTTTTCATGAGTTCCATAATAGGTGCCTTGACGATCGTACAATTGGTAAAAGCCATCTTCTAGATTTTCTACCAGCGTAGGTATCCATGAATCACGCGAATTCCATCTGGCAGGATAGTTATCCACTTGTAATATTCTGGTACTGAATGACGAACGTGGACTAGCAAGAGAAATTACAACGAATACAATTGTTAGTATTCTGAGCAATAGAACTAATAAATCTTTAATTCGAGACTTACTTCGTTGGGAGGGGTTGACTTTTGCAAGCCATAGCAAGGATGGAATAACCTCAGTCTTCCGAGTTCGAATTCCAAAAAAATGAATCCAAACAGGAACCGCAACAAGAAGTAATCCCCAAAGCCATTGTGGTCTGTAAAATTCCATTAGCGCAATATTCGGTCTAAAAATTCATAAGATTCTTTAAAGACCGTTTCTAGGTCTATCGAAAGTTGAGAATTAATAATGACGTGTTCCTTAGCAGCGGTAGTAGCCCATTTTTTAGGTCCACCAAGAGTCTCGTGCATGGCTTTCGCTTTAGCTACATCGATGACATAGTCTTGATGTTCTTCATCCTCGTACCAAACCATGTTAAGGACGGGCACTTGTATTTCATTAAGTTCTTGCTCCGAAATTGCCGTCTCCACCAAGTGCTGCATCTGCACTACACTTTCCCAGCTGTACGCCATAGGTTTACAAACGATTCGGATACCGTCTGCACGTTCAGGAACTATTCTGTATTCAGTCCTTGATATAGACTTAATCAACTGCAGACCCCATGGACCGTTTAACAAGGCCGAGTTAGGATCAGGTAGCCCCATGTTTGGACTATAATTCAATACAGCGGCAACATCCTCTGGATAAAGTCTAGCAAGTCTTAAGGCCAACAATGAACCTGTTGAGCATGAACCAAGAATTACCTTTTTTCCCAATCTTTTCGCTAAAGCGAAATCATACAATACCTTGTTCCAAGCACTTTCCGCAGTAAATGTGGACATTCTTTCGGCGTCGTTTTCTTGAAGTCCATGACCGGCCATTCGATTAAAAACCGCGTTCATTCCGTATTTTCTAGGCAATGTGTAACGAAAGGAATCTCCTTCGTGTTTGGTGGCGCTAAAACCATGTAAATACAGGAAAGAATACTCGGCTTGTCTTAGGGAGTCACTCCAGAACACCTCAGTATAAGCGCATTCTAGCGCATTGTTTTGACTTTCGAAATTGTAGATGGAATCTTCGATCTCTTCAAAAGGCGTCGCCAAAACCGGTAAATCATTCAAGTATTCTGGTTGATCAGGTTTGGGACCTATTAAAAATGCCAAAACCAATACTGCTATAAGAGCTATGAGAATTCGAAGTAGCTTTTTCATCAGTCGATTGATTTTGCTTTATCCAAGGAAATAGGAAATATGCCTGTACCGTCGTTCAGTCTTAATGTTCCAACGAACGTATGCACTTCATCAGTGAGGTATTTTGTTTTGTTCTCAAGTGACAATTCCATAACGCTTTCAGGACCACTGGCACCGCAAAAGAAGCAGCTAGCGAAAGGAAAAGCACTCAGTGCATATTCGTCCCCCATAACGTCCAGCGCAATGATGTAGCCAGTGATTTTAACTTTCTTTCCGTCAAGCTCTCTCAAATCTTCCGTCCAAATAGGTGCTACTAACCAAGCTGCTGACTCTTCGTCATATACCTCTTCAAATTGCAACCGTTCGAAGGTGCTCCATTTTATCTTAATCTGGGCTTGAGATGTGTTGCAAAGGAATACAACAGCTAGAAGTATCAACTTTCTCATCCTGCAAATTCTGTTTGTTGAAGTATGAAGAACAAACGAAATGGGTCGTCGGCGTTGAAGACTAAAGTACCTTTAACGACAACGAATTGGTCCGTAATCAAATCATCAGGCCGCTCCTTAAAAACAAGTTCTACAACTGTGTTAGGCGCAGCGTTGCCGCAGAAAAAGCAGGAGGAGAAGGCATATCTCGACAAAGCGTATTGATTGCCTTCAACATCAACGGGCACTAAATAACCTTGAATTACTACTTCAGTATTCTTGTATTTGTCAAGCCATGAAGGGAATTGTGGCTCGTACAGACCATCAGGTGTAGTGGAGTAGGGCACTGCCAACATTTCCCAAGGCAACACCTGCTGTGCACTCGCATTGAGTCCTAAAACAACGAAAAGTAGTACAATCAATTTCTTCATGGACGCTTGGAATGAAAGATACCGAGGACAACCGCGATAAGCAACGGTAGTAAAATGGCTCCTTGTTCTTGATGTGTGTAAAATCCAGTTATGCTGTTTAAGACATTATAGGTAAGCACCGTGCCGACTAAGACAGCAATGATTGACACACCTTGTTGCAGCCAAAAGATTTCAAACCCTGACAATTTCTGTAAGGCGTAAAAGCGCTGTGATTCTTTCTCAGTTCCGTTGAGATAAGCTACAATCAATGCGAACATGAGTAAAAGAATCACAGGCACGATTACGCTATACTTTTTCATAGTAGCCAAGATTGGTGCCCATTGCTTCTGTAACTGAGCAAAAATGAAAACGGGAAAAGCTCCTTGCTCATTAGGGCGTTGATCGAAAACCCTTGGCAACATGACCAAAGCTGATTTGCTCTTCAATCGCAGCATGAGAGCTGTTATATCCCCTTTACCGTTGTTATTGTGCATACCGTAATATGCAGTAGTTGTCGTGAAAAAGGCCTGTTGGTCCGCGTTTCTTGGAGCTTGTACAATACCAACTATATGCAAATGGTGGTGGTCGTGCTGCTCACCATTAGAATCGCCACCATGCGAGGAATGAAGTTCATCGCCAATGCGCAATCCTAGTGCTCCAGCCAAGGTAACATCTACGACCACGTCTTCATCGCTAATGGGAAGATGACCATCGACTACTTTAATCTTCATCCAATCAAAATAATCGAGGGATGTTCCAATAAGCGGGTAGCCTTGAATATTGTCTCCTAGTGATACTGGGCATGAAGCTGCCACCATAGGGTGTTTCTCCCAATATGCTGCAGTTGTGCTGTCAATGTTTCCAGTTGGATTTTCCATTCTAAATAATGTGCTTGCAACAATCCGCAATGGAGAACCCTTGTAACTAACTATTACATCAGCATACTGTGCACTCTCAGTCCACTTACTAAAGATATACGATTCTGTTATTCGAGAGGCATAAAAGCCACCACTGACAAGAACAGTCAGTAATGTGAGCATGACGTATTGAATGCCCTTGGCACGTAATTGACCACTCCAAACTGCTATAACTCTGCTCATAACTGCCAAGTTTTAGCGGTACTAAAGTATTTTTTCATCCGAGGATCGTGAGTCACTGCAACAATAGTTATTTGGTCAGATTCTTTTAATTTTTCATCTATCAACGCAAACACAAGGTTAGCGAGGTCGTCGTCTAAGGCGCTCGTAGGCTCATCCAGAAGGAAAACAGAACTATCTAGACTTAGGGTTAAGGCGAGCGAAAATCTTTGTAGCTGTCCAACGCTCAATTCATTGGGTAATTTCTCCAAATGTCTTTCAAGCCGCAATTGGTGGGCGATTAACTCTGAAGTTGGTCCACCAAACTGTCGCAATTGGACACCTATTTTTAAATAGGGTATCCAGGTATTTTGCTGCGGCATCATGGCCGTATTATTCTGAGGCCAATTCTCAAATGAATCTTTAACCAATAATTCACCATGTAGCGCCCTGAGTAAGGTTGTCTTGCCACTCCCCGAAGGACCCGTAAATAGAATGATACCCTCTGTCAATTCCAAAGAAGGGTAGCGAATCTCTTTTGTGCCGACAGTTACTCTCATAAATACAATTGACTGATATATAAGATGAGCATAGCCAATGTGTAGAATAACTTTATTGCCATGCCACTAAACACCCCTAAGACAGCATAAATGCTCGCGCGTGCACTTTTCGTAGCATCTGAAGTCATAGAAAATTCACCAATAAATGCGCCTATGAATGCACCTAAAAAGAGACCTGGCCCTGTAAATAATGACAATATCATTCCTATCAATGCGCCGTTGGATGCCCTTTTTGATGCTCCCGATTTCTTGGTCAAATATGCCGGCATGAAAAAGTCAATAAGAAAAATCATAATTCCACTCACTACAAAGAACCAGTAGAGGGCACCATTGATTTGGTCTGACATTAAGGCTAGAAGTAGGGCAACGGCTGTAAGAATCGGCCCTGGAACCATTGGAAGAATTGCACCCGCAATTCCTAAAATCAATAAAATCCAAATCAATAATTCCATGAGGATAAATATAGAACAAAGCGTAGAGGTTAAACGCGCCTATTGGCTAATTTGCTGATGTGAAATACGTGGTAGTAGATATAGAAACAACTGGAGGAAGACCCTCGGGCAATGACATCACCGAAATAGGTATAGTCCATGTTGAAAACAAGAAGATTACGCATAAGTGGTCTTCACTTGTCAAGCCGGATCGATCTATTCCATACAACATTCAATTACTAACGGGTATTGATGACGACATGGTTGCTGATGCGCCCACCTTCGAAGAATTGATTCCGACTTTACAAAAGGAGCTAGAAGGAGATGTTTTCGTTGCACATAGTGTGAATTTTGACTACAGTTTCATTGATCGTGCTTTTAGAGAGGCCGGAACAACATGGCGAATGGACAAATTGTGTACAGTTAAATATAGCCGTGCGATGTTTCCAGAGCTTGGCCGCTATTCTCTTGCCAATTTGGCCCGGCAACTAGAAGTAGAGAACGACAATCCACACCGCGCCTTAAGTGACGCCTTGTGTGCTTCTGAAGTCTTGATTCATTGCCTGCACGCAGATTATGACGAAAAGGTGCTTAACGACCCTAAAATTGGCCTACTAAAACGCATACAAATGCCCGATCATTTGCCCAGTGAGCAATATGACAATTTACCTAAGAGCTTTGGTGTGTACCAGTTTAAAGATGCTTTTGGCTTACCATTGTACATAGGTAAGGCCAATAATATCAAGCAACGTATTACGCAGCACTTCTCAACACAGCAGGAGACCACCAAATACCAGCGATTGATGAAAGAGTGTTACTCTTTAGATTACACACTGTTGCCTAATGAAACACTTGCTTTAATCTATGAGGACCATAAGATCCGAGAACATTGGCCTCCGTTAAACAAGGCACAAAAGAAGCAATCGCTAAAGTTTGGATTGTATGCTTTTGAGAACGGTAAGGGAGAAATTAAGTGGGTGGTTCAAAAAGCCATCGGGAGCGGTGCACTTCGAAAATTTGGTTCGTATGTGAGTGGGCAAACTTGGCTTGCGAATTACCTCCAAGAAGCAGAACGGAACGGATGGAGTAGCAAGGAAGCTCTTGCACTTTTAGCCTCGTCGAATCAAAAATCGTGGCTCATCGATATAGAAGAGGGTGGGGCAGTCTTTATGGAGAAAGGGAATCTCGTAGGCATCTACCTAGAAAACGATTACCTGCACCAAAAAGAATGGGTGAGGGAGCACTTTATTACAGTACGTCCATCACCCATGCTAAATGCTATCGGACACAAACTCACTGAAGAACGGGCCGATGCAATTATAGAAATCTAAGCCTCGTCTTTGGTAGAATCTTCTGTCGATTCTGGCAATGCTTCAGGAGCCTTTTCAGAAGCTTCCTCTTTAGCCTTAATTATTTCGAAGGTCAATTCCCTATCCTTGAGTTCAATGATTACTTCATCACCCTCGTTGAGCTGTTTGCCGATAATTCTTTCCGCCAGCGGATCTTCTATAAGTTTCTGAAGAGCACGTGCCAAAGGACGTGCGCCAAAGGCTTCGTCAAACCCTTCATCAGCGACAAAATCTTTCGCTTCTTCACTCAACGAGATCTTGTAGCCTAATTCAGCCACACGAGAAAGCAATCCTTTTAATTCAATATCAATGATTTCGTGGATGTCAGCTCTCTTGAGAGAATTAAAGAGCACCACATCATCGATACGATTCAAGAATTCAGGAGCAAAAGCCTTTTTCAAAGCACTTTGTATCACACCTTTCTCCAAATCTTGTTTGTTTTGGTCTCTCGTTGTTGTTCCAAAGCCAACACCTGTACCAAAGTCTTTCAACTGACGTGAACCAAGGTTCGAGGTCATGATAATGATGGTATTTTTAAAATCTACTTTACGACCTAAACTATCTGTAATCTGACCGTCGTCCAAGGCTTGAAGTAGTAGGTTAAATACATCTGGATGCGCCTTTTCGATTTCATCGAGCAAAATGACAGAATACGGTTTACGTCGAACGCGTTCGGTCAATTGGCCACCTTCCTCATACCCAACGTATCCTGGAGGAGCACCTACAAGACGAGATATCGCGAACTTTTCCATGTATTCGCTCATATCTATACGAATCATGTTGTCTTCATTATCGAAGAGCAATTCCGTCAATTTTTTCGCCAATTGCGTTTTCCCAACACCCGTAGGCCCTAAGAAAATGAAAGAACCAATAGGCTTCTTAGGATCTTTAAGTCCTGCTCTGTTGCGTTGAATAGCTCTTACGATCTTTTTGACAGCCTCATCTTGTCCGATTACACTGGCCTTGAGCAAATCCTCCATTTCAGCAAGACGATCCATCTCTTGGGCCGCTACGCGCTGCACTGGCACACCAGTCATCATGGCAACGACCTCTGCTACTTGCTCTTCATCTACCGTCTTTTTATTCAATTTTAGGCTATCTTCCCATTCAATGCGTGCGTTATCTAGAAGCGCCTGTACGTTCTTTTCGTCGTCTCTGAGCTTGGCTGCCTCTTCGTAGCGTTGTGATTTAACCACACGTACTTTTTCTTCCTTAATCTTATCGAGCTCCTCTTCAAGCTTGGTAATCTTGGTAGGCACCTCAATGTTAGAAATATGGACTCTTGAGCCAGCCTCGTCTAAAGCATCAATAGCCTTGTCCGGTAAAAAACGATCCGCGATATAACGCTGCGTGAGCTTCACACAGGCCTGAATGGCCTCGGGTGTATACAGAACATTGTGATGCTCCTCGTATTTATCCTTGATGTTGTTTAGGATCTGAACGGTTTCTTCCGGCGAAGTAGGGTCTACTGTCACTTTTTGAAATCTACGCTCAAGAGCACCGTCCTTCTCAATAAATTGACGGTACTCGTCTAGGGTAGTGGCACCGATACATTGTATTTCACCACGAGCTAAAGCTGGTTTGAACATGTTCGAAGCATCCAGCGAACCAGTTGCTCCACCCGCACCAACAATAGTATGTAACTCATCAATGAAAAGGATAATATCGTCGTTCTTTTCCAATTCATTCATCAAAGCTTTCATTCGTTCCTCGAATTGGCCACGGTACTTAGTTCCCGCTACCAATGAAGCCAGGTCAAGACTAACGACGCGTTTATCAAATAATACGCGACTCACCTCTTTATTGACAATTCGAAGTGCTAAGCCTTCAGCAATAGCGCTTTTACCCACACCTGGCTCACCAATTAACAAAGGGTTGTTTTTCTTACGGCGACTTAAAATTTGGCTTACACGCTCAATTTCCTTCGAACGCCCTACTACCGGATCTAATCTGTTTTGCTCGGCAGCCTTTGTAAGATCTTTACCGAAGTTGTCTAGAACAGGAGTTTTTGATTTCTCTTTTCTGCCCTGCTGAGAAGAACCGCCTGAGGAACTTCTACGTGAAGGCCCGCTTTCTTCTAATTCACCACCATCATCATAGCTCAAGGAAGGCGAGGCAGAAGAGGAGGGAAGCTCGTTTTCTAAATGATTGTTTTGGTATTCCCCTTTAACAGCATCGTATGAAGCACCCATTTGAGCCATTACAGCACTAATAGGGTCGTTGTCATTGCGCAGAATGCATAGGAGCAAATGAGGCGTTCTTATGACTGGGCTCTGAAACAGCTTCGCTTCCAAGAATGTGGTCTTCAAGGCTTTTTCTGCCTGTCGGGTTAGTGGTAGGTTTTTCCCTGTTCCTGGAGCGTTCGTTGCATAAGGTGCAGCGATGCCCTCAACTTTGTTGCGAACGTTGCTTAAATCCAGTCCTAAATCCCTTAAAATGGCCACAGCTGCTCCTTCTCCATCACGGAGAATTCCCAAAAGCAAGTGTTCTGTGCCAATATAATCGTGTCCTAAACGCAATGCTTCTTCCTTGCTGTAGGTGATTACGTCGCGGACTCTTGGGCTAAAATTTTCTTCCATAATGCTGACTATTTATGCTGGTATATGCTGAACACAAAGTGTGCCATGGTATCAAAGACCAATCTACTCACATTTACAATGACAACATTACTTACTAAGGTAAGGTTTTGTTAACATCGGTTTGTGGATAAATGAAGCAACTCTAACGCTGTTAATCAACGGGTACAACGGGGCGAAAAGCTATATTTGAAAATTACGTAAAAACCGGGGGTATCCCCACTTAAATACTGACAATATGGCGCAGGGAGAAAGAATCATTCCCGTAAATATTGAGGAGCAAATGAAGAGCTCTTACATCGATTACTCGATGTCGGTCATTGTATCGCGTGCACTACCTGATGTACGTGATGGATTGAAGCCAGTACACAGACGTGTACTTTACGGTATGCACGACATGGGTGTAACGAGCACTAAAGCATACAAGAAATCCGCGAGGATTGTGGGTGATGTACTGGGTAAGTACCATCCACACGGCGATAGCTCTGTATATGACACCATGGTCCGTATGGCTCAAGATTGGTCGCTCAGATACATGCTCGTAGATGGGCAAGGAAACTTTGGATCGATTGATGGTGATTCTCCGGCTGCGATGCGCTACACAGAGGTGCGTATGCGAAAAATCGCAGAGGAAATGCTCTCGGATATTGATAAAGATACTGTTGATTGGCAGTTAAACTTTGACGACTCCCTGAAGGAACCTACCGTATTGCCGACGCGTATACCTGGTTTGCTCGTTAATGGGGCTTCAGGTATTGCTGTAGGTATGGCCACAAACATGCCGCCGCACAACCTTACCGAAAGTATCAATGCTATAAATGCTTATATCGACGATAACACCATCGAAATAGATGGATTGATGCAGCACATTAGCGCTCCAGACTTCCCAACTGGAGGAACCATTTACGGTTACGAAGGAGTTAAAGATGCATTCCACACGGGTAGAGGTCGCATTGTACTGCGTGCTAAGGCTACTATAGAAGAAGTTAAAGGGCGCGAATGTATCATTGTCACCGAGATCCCTTACCAGGTCAACAAGGCAGACATGATCAAGAAAACTGCCGATCTAGTCAATGACAAGAAGATCGAGGGAATTTCTGATATCCGCGACGAGAGTGACCGTAAGGGTATGCGTATCGTGTACGTTCTTAAACGCGATGCTGTACCTAATGTAGTTTTGAACAAATTATTTAAGTACACTCAGTTACAAAGCTCATTCTCAGTAAATAACATTGCGCTGGTAAACGGTCGTCCCGAGTTGTTGAACTTGAAGGATATGATCAAACACTTCGTAAATCACCGTCACGAAGTGGTTGTACGTCGTACAGAATATGAATTGCGTCAGGCGGAGAAAAGAGCACACGTTCTAGAAGGTTTACTTATCGCTATCGATAACCTAGATGCCGTAATCAAGCTCATTCGTGGTTCTGCAACACCAGAGGAAGCACGCAACGGCTTGATGTCTGAATTCAAACTAAGTGAAATTCAGGCGAAGGCCATCTTGGACATGCGTCTGCAGAAGCTTACTGGTCTTGAAAGAGACAAGATTAAGGCAGAATATGAGGAGCTCATGAAAACGATTGAGTACTTGAAGAGCATCTTGTCAGACAAGGCTAAGCGCATGGAGATCATCAAGGATGAACTCATCGAAATGAAAGACAAGTACGGTGATGATCGCCGCACTGACATTGAGTTTGCTGGTGGAGATGTAAGTATTGAAGATATGATTCCTGATACAGAGGTCGTTATTACTATTTCTCACGCAGGCTACATCAAGCGTACACCGCTATCAGAATACAAGAAACAGAACAGAGGTGGAGTAGGTGCAAAAGCTGCGTCCACTAGGGATAAAGACTTTATTGAGAATGTCTTTGTAGCTACGAACCACCAGTATATGCTGTTCTTCACCGAACTGGGTCGTTGTTTCTGGATGCGCGTGTTCGAGATTCCTGAAGGAACAAGACAAAGCAAGGGAAGGGCTATTCAAAACCTCATAAATATCCCTCAGGATGATAAGGTATTGGCGTTCATTAATGTATTGAACCTCAAGGACGAGGACTACATTAATAACCACTTTATTGTGATGTGTACGAAGCAAGGTATCATTAAGAAGACTTCGCTCGAGGCCTACAGTCGTCCGCGTGTCAATGGTATTAATGCAATTACCATCCGTGAAGGAGATACACTATTAGAAGCGAAACTAACCAACGGTGAGCAAGACATCATGCTTGCTATTCGCAGTGGTAAAGCCATCCGTTTCCCAGAAGATAAAGTACGTTCTATGGGACGTAATGCCTCAGGAGTGCGAGCCATTACTGTGGACTCTGAGAACGATGAAGTAGTAGGTATGGTAGTGGTTAAAGAAGGAGATGGGTTCGATGTCATGGTCGTTAGCGAACAAGGCTATGGAAAACGATCTGCATTAGAGGATTACAGAATCACCAATAGAGGAGGTAAAGGTGTTAAAACCATCACCGTTACTGAAAAAACAGGAGAACTGGTTAGCTTGAAAGCCGTTACGGATGAGGATGATCTAATGATTATCACCAAGAAAGGTACTATGATACGAATGGGTGTAGATACACTTCGTGTTATGGGTAGAGCCACCCAGGGAGTTCGTTTGATAAGCTTGAGAAAAGGTGATGAAATTGCGTCTATCGCTAAGGTACCTGCCTCTGAAGAGGAAGAGGAAATCGAAGGGGTAGAAGGAGTAGATGCTGCTGAAGGTTCAACTGAGGCAGCTGCGCCTGAATCATCGGAGGAGCCCACAACTACCGAAGAGTAATTTAATTATGGCGTGTTGTTTGCGTACGCTCCTATGAATTAAATTTGCACCACTTAATTAAGAAGTATCAATAATGAAGAAACTATTATTTGCAGTATTGACATTCGCAACTTTGAGCGTTCAAGCTCAAGAAGCACCGAAGGTGACAAGCGCAATCATTGCATTGAGAGGAAACGAAATCGTTGAGGCTAAAGGTTTTATTGACGAGGCAACAACGATTATCGAAAGCAAGAACTCGGCTGAAATCAAAGAGAAAATCATGACGAAGTACTACTACAATCGTGCTTTGATCTATGCTCAAATCGCAGGTTCACCTGACGAAGCTATCAAAGGTCTTGCTGACAATGCTAATAGCATTGCTGCTGAAAGTATCCTAGATCTTTTGAAATACGAGAGCACTCTTAAAAAGCCTCGTTACTCTGAAGATGCTATCCGTGAGATTCCAAATATCGCATACAACTACCTCGTTGAGGCAGGTGCAGCATATGAAGCAGGGGATTACGAAGCCTCTTACAACGGTTACATGGCTGCGTTCGACTTTAAAAAGAATGAATTGCTAGGGGAATTTGCACAACTAGATACAGGATTGTTGTTCAATGCTGGTATCATCGCCGGTATGTCAGGCGATCAAGAGTCTAGCGTGAATGCGTTCCGCACTTGTTTAGACCTAGGTTATACCGGTATTACTTTCACTGCAACTTATGCTGCTTCGGGCCAACCAAAGCAATACCCGAATAAGGCGGCAATGGAGAAGGAGATTGAATTAGGTTTGGCCTCAGATCCAGTAATTGGTGAAGATGTTCGTCCAAGTGTTTACATCAGCTTGATTAACGCTTACAAGAAGATGGAAAACACTGAGATGTACGAAGCTACGCTGACTGAAGCTCGTGGTTTATACCCAGAGAACAAAGATCTTCTAGACATTCAATTGCAGTCATTTTTAGACAAGAAAGATTACGACGGTGCATTGGCAAATCTGGATGAAGCGATTGCTAAAAACCCAGGGAAAGGAATTTACCACTTTGTAAAGGGAAATATCCTTCAAACTGAATTGAAAGATTTGGATGCCGCGCTTGTAGAATACAAAGCTGCTTTAGAAGCTGACCCAGAGAATTCTGACGCAATGTATATGTGTGGTCTTGTTTACATTGACCGTGCGAATAAGATTACAGAGCAAATGAATTCTTTGAGCCTGAGTGAAAGCCGTAAGTATGATTCTTTGAAAAAGAAGCAGAAAGGAGTTTTCGAAGAGAGCTTGACGTATTTCGAGAATGCTCGTGAAATGAATCCTGACGATCTAGATATCGTTCGTGCTTTGGCGGAAGTTTACCGTAAAGTAGGTAACTACGAGAAGTCAATGGAAATGAGCGAATTGTTGAAATAACATTCCGTTACAATTTAAAGAAACCCTGGAGCATTGCTCTGGGGTTTTTTATTGGTGGTTGTTTTCTACCGCAGTGTTTTCTTTTATATATGTTTGAATTATAATATACATTATGTTAAATAGTGTTTTTGTAAAGGAGACGAATACGGTTAATTTATCGTTGTAGAGTTCTTCCCCTTCTTCATAGTCCTCCGAGTTTTACTGTAATTGTCCTTAGGACGCGCCATATCATCTTCATAGCGCGGATCGGGAATCATAGAAACTTTATACAAGGCAGATGCCTCAATGCTAAAGAATCCAAACTCTTCGGTAACACGGCCCTGGATTTTGTACAGACCTTTACCACGAAATGGAAATTGCTTGGCGATATTCGGAAAATGCACACTATCCATGTAATCGCCATTCTCGTCTAGGAAAGTCGCGAAATTCATGCGTTCACCTTTCGAGGTCTTTGTATCCTTCACCGTTACCAGGTATCCATAGGCAATAACAAAATGCCCCAGTTTAGACGACAGCTCTAATGCTGTAGTTCCTTGTTCTATTTCCTCATCGGCCAATTCAAAGGGATTACACAGCGGGAATCCAAGAAGTTCGATTTGATCAAAGGCCTCCTCTAGCCTGGTCTGTGTCAATAGCGGCACCTTATAGTCGTGGTTTTGTGTCGCACCCTTGAATAGACTGGGAACAGCGGTTACTACGTCTTTGGTTGTTCGACCCTTTAACATATGGTGGGCTTCCCAAAGTAATGTCTGCTTGGCTATCCCTGTAAATCGAAAAGCACCAATGCGAATAAGTAGACTTACTTGCTCTATACCAGCAGGTACACGAGCTATAAAGTCAGCCAGATTGGTAAACAGACCTCCCTCCTCACGTATTTTGGCAATCTGTACTCCAATATTTTGGTCCAATCCGTGCAATAGCACAAAACCTAGATAAATCGTCGTTCCGGCTACCATAGTGGGATAATCACCGTACTGAACGCAAGGCGGTTCAATAGTTCCTCCGTTCTTACGTGCCTCGTGAACGTAGAACTCCGTTCGATAAAAACCACCAAAATTATTAATGGTAGCCACCATATACTCCAAGGGATAATGCGCCTTCAAATACAAGCTTTGGTAACTTTCAACGGCATAAGAAGCACTGTGTCCCTTGGCAAAAGCATAGCCTGCAAAGCTCTCAATCTGGCGCCAAATTTCACGGGCAAGTTCATCGGTATATCCTCGCTCCTTACAGTTCTTAAAATATTGATTTTCAACACGTTTAAATTCATCTCTTGACCTGAATTTACCCGACATTCCGCGGCGTAAAACATCGGCTTCACCCAGTGTCAAGCCGGCAAAATAGTGCGCCACTTTAATGACATCTTCTTGATAGACCATCACACCGAAAGTATCTGGCATAATCTCAAGCATTACTGGATGCGCATCCTTGCGTTTTGAAGGATCGGTAAAACGGAGTATATATTCCCGCATCATCCCGCTATTACTCACACCGGGGCGAATAATAGAACTGGCTGCAACGAGCCCTAAATAGGTATCAACTCTCAATTTCGTCAACAGCATTCGCATGGCAGGTGATTCTACATAGAAACACCCTGTGGCCTTACCGTTTCTCAATAAATCCTTGACCTTTTCATCCTCTTTGAATCGCTGTAAGTCTCTGATATCAAAAGGTTCCACATTTTTATGGTTTCTGCGAACCAGGGCCAATGCGTCCTGAATCTTACTCAGCCCCCTCTGACTCAAGATGTCAAATTTGTGCAAACCTATGTCTTCAGCAATGACCATATCAAACTGGGTCGTGGGAAAACCTTTCGGCGGCATAAAAGTGGCCGTACGGTAATGTATACTGTCGTTCGCTATGAGTATGCCTCCTGCGTGGATGCTCAAGTGACTAGGAAATCCCTGTATATAGGTGCTGTAGCGTAATACAAGGTGTGCAAGATGGTCGAGATCTCCACTGTTAAACTTTCCTATACTGAGCTTATCTATCTCGTGCTTTGGAAGGCCGAATACCTTTCCCAGTTCTCGAACTACTGCTTTGTATTGGAACGTATTGTAGGTCGCTAATAGTGCCGTATTGGAAAAACGCTTAAAGATGTATTGAGTGATATCGTCGCGATCGCGCCATGAGAAATCGAGATCAAAGTCAGGAGGCGAAGTTCGATAGAGGTTAATGAAACGCTCAAAATATAAGTCAAGCTCAATAGGGTCAACATCCGTAATCTTCAGCAGATAGGCGACAATAGAGTTCGCACCGCTCCCCCGCCCTACATAGAAATAGCCACGCTTTTGTGCGTAGTTCACGATGTCCCAATTAATCAAGAAATAGGATACAAAGTTCTTTTGCTCAATGAGTTGCAATTCCTTTTCAATCCTTTCACGCACTTTGAAATCTGCTTGAGGATAGCGGTAAGTTAGTCCATCGTAACACAGCTTCTTCAAGAGCTTTACATCCTTCTTTCTAGAACCCGTGTAGGTTTGAAGGTTTAGTGCGGGTTCCTCTGGCAATTCAACTTGGCAAGATTCTAAAACTTGCTGGGTATTGCGTAGAAGCCACGGATAATCTTTGTACGTCTCTTTCAGCCTCTTATCGTCTAAATAAAGGTCTGTTTCAGAAGCTTGTTGTTCCTTCTGCAGTTTACTCAACAATGTGTTTTCGTCGATAGCACGCAAAAGTCGGTGCGCATTGAAATCACGCTTACCGCGAAAAGTAGCAGTAGGAAAAGCAATAAGCTTGTGCTCGTAAGCACGCAATTCGTGAATGTGTAGAGAACTGATTAGCCCTGGACCAACACCTATCAACTCATTATTTTTAAGAGAACTGACCTCTATCCCCTCCCGATTTTTATAAATAATCCAAGTGTCTTTCAAATACTCTCTTGGAGCCCTTTCAGGGAATTTGACTTTATGCGATAAGTGCCAAGAAAGGTGGTCATTGATCTGCTTAAAACCTTCCCAATTACGGGCTAATACAACGTATTTCTGCTGAGTACCGTTTCTAAAATCTACTCCTATGACCGGTTGCTTACCTACTTCATCTTTCAGTAAATACAATGCTGTCATGCATGCCGATGTGTTGTTGATATCGGTCAAAGCCATGTGTGACCACGGCTGTGCTTTAAACAAACTCACCCAGTCTTTCGGGGACACGGCCCCATAACGCAAACTGTAGTAACTGTGCGTATTTACGAGCATTTCAAATACTTAAAAGCGGATTAAAAACCGAAGTCTAACTTGCGTTGACGTGCCTGAGTCATTCCCATTCCCTGCAGACTGAGATGCGAATAAATCTCATAATCGTACTCGGGAATAATGCGCTGACCTATAGGCTTCAATAACTCTGGGCCGTTGCTCCTAGGGTTCTTAATAGCCGCTGAAACAGGGTACGCATTGAGCTCTTCTGCCGGATAAGGTTGTAGTACATCCGTAACTTCTGCTAGCGGCGTACTGGGGTCTAACCAAATACTCTCGTCTTCCTCTTGAAGTATGACAGGAGATCTGTGGTGCGATATCGCTGCTGTGATCTTGTTACTTACTGTAGTAATGATGGCAAAAGAGTCAATCATTTCACCGGTATCTGGATTTACCCATGTGTCGTAAATACCTGCAAAGGCAAACGGACTACCGTCTCGCTTATACATCACATAGGGCTTAGACAAGCGTTCCACCTTAGGTCCTTCAATAAAGGCATCTGCCAACACTAGGCAACGTTTAGAGCGTATACTTTGACGAAATGCCGGCTTGGTGGTAATACCTTTAGCACCGCGGTAAGAGGTGTCGTTTTCCTTATTGTGGTCGCCTTCAGATCTAGCGTTAAATAGATGAAATGGTTTCTTCGCCCAATACGGTGTAAAACCAAACTGGTAGTGTTTGATTACATCTGGACGCTCCTGGGTGATAATAGGCGCAAGGGTTCCTATACCTATGTTTGTATTAGGCGCATAAAGATCTGGACGCTCTACAATAGCGCTAAAGCGTTTTTCAACGGCTTTGATTTTACTGATATTTACGTATCTACCACACATTTAGGAGAATATTAAGTTAGTCTTTTATCGATGTCTATTTGCCAACAGTGGTGGCGGCTCACCATTGAAAGGGTTGGTACGGCCTATAGTCTTTGCTCCCAAACTCACGGCACGGAGTACAGAACGGTCTCCAAA
>CBFHHP010000009.1:16382-46889 GCA_965655745.1 uncultured Schleiferiaceae bacterium | reverse complement strand
CGCCTGCAAATGTGTCTCCTGCTCCAGTAGGATCAAAGACCTCCTCTAAGGGCAACGCTGGAGCACTAAAAATTTTATCCTCATGAAATAAAAGTGCCCCGTGCTCCCCTTTTTTGATGATTAAGAACTTTGGGCCCATCGTCATAATCTTCTTTGCCCCTTTAACAAGGCTGTATTCTCCGGACATCTGACGCGCCTCTTCATCATTTATAGTAAGGACGTCTACATCTTTCAATGCCTCTACGAGATCGTCCCAACAATTGTCCATCCAAAAATTCATGGTGTCTAAAACGACAAGCTTGGGCCTTTGCGGCAATTGATCCAAAACTTTCTGCTGTATAGACGGCATTAAATTTCCAAGCATTAGATACTTCGCATCCTTGTACGCTTCAGGAACGATTGGATTAAAATCTGCCAATACATTTAATTGTGTATCTAAAGTGTCACGGGTATTCATGTCCAAATGATACTTTCCACTCCAGAAGAAGGTCTTACCGTCTTTAATGATTTGAACGCCTTCCAAATCCGCACCTTTAGAACTCAAAAGGTCCAAGTGCTTTTGTTCAAAATCTGCCCCTACTACTGAAACCACATTGCTTTTCTCTACATGGTAGCTTGCGGAAAGCGCAATGTAGGTAGCTGCTCCACCGAGAATACGATCTGTTTTTCCAAAAGGAGTTTCCAAAGCGTCATAGGCCATGGTTCCAACAGTTAATAGGCTCATCTTTCAAAAGTTTATGGCCACAAAGGTAACTGCTAGAGTCCTTTGCACAAGAGTTCTTAAAACAAATAAGCCGCGCATTTGTGCGGCTTATTCACAAGATTAAACGCTTGAATTATTCCGAATGAACCTTGCCGTTCAATTAAGTGTTATGAAAAATATGAGATTGCCCCTAGCCTTCTTAAGCCTATTGTTCTCCATTTTGCTGAATGGTCAGAGTGTCGTAGAAATTCCTGCAGAAAGTCGCGTAACTATTGGCTATCCTGATTCTGAAGATGCAGCACTTGCGTTGAAAAACAAAAGCAGTCAAGGAATTGACGTAGCGACAGTCAATAAAGTCAGCGGGGTCCAGATTAGCGGCTTCGGTTTGGGTCCTTTTGGAAAGGCTACGGTGGCAGTGCCTCCTTTGGCTCTGCTTGAATTGCATAACGGTTCGGACAATGCCGTTCGTGTGAGTTATGAAATTACAAAGGCCGCAAAGGAAGTGACAGATAAAAATGAGCGCTATGTAGGCTTCACTTTACGAAACGAAACATTACGATCAATACCACTGATTATCCCAGGGGTGATGAATCCGAATTTGAGCCCACAATCGAACTCTGGAGTACGATTAAAGGTTGGGCAAGAGATAAAATATAAAAAAGGCGGTAGAACCCATCTGCTCTTAGTTGTGGACGATTCCATTAAAGAGGGTGATGTGCTGCTTGTCGGAGAACGTATAGCTCAAGTTAACGATTAGACATAGTAGATTTTACTAAACTTCAGCTTGCTGGTGCGGGGGACCTAGAGTTGTCCGCACTTTTTGTTTACAGTTGGTAAGGCGGTATTGCTCTTTATTGCGGCAGTTGAGGCCTTCAATTATTTTAATAGCCAATTCCAAAAAAAAATTCTCAAGTATTGTGGGAAATTGGGGATTGCCGTATTATTGCAGCCCGATTTGAAAGAATCGGCACATAAAATTCCTCCTTAGCTCAGTTGGTTAGAGCATCTGACTGTTAATCAGAGGGTCCTTGGTTCGAGCCCAAGAGGAGGAGCAACTTAAAATGATAAAACCGTTATACTGTTATAGTGTAGCGGTTTTTTTATTTTTAAGATAAGTATGACTATTAAATCTAAGAGGTTAACTATCCGACCATTAACTAAAGCTGATAATCAGTTTTTACTTGAATTGCTTAATTCTAAGGGATGGTTAGATAATATTGGAGATCGAGGGGTAAGAACGACGATTCAAGCAGAAAAATATATCTCAGTAATCTTAAAAAAGGATTCTCTTCAATATATGGTTATCGAAAAATTAGATACATCAATTCCAATAGGGATATTGTCATTCATGAAAAGAGATCAAATAGAATATCCTGATTTTGGCTTTGCACTTTTACCTTCATATCATCGTCAAGGATATGCTTTAGAAGCATCTTTAAGATATCTACATCATCTATTCTCTAACGATTCAAAGCTTACTATTGCTGCAATTTGTAAAAAAGAAAATACACCCTCAATTCAATTATTAGAAAAGATAGGATTTACTTTTAATGATATCCTTATGAAGGATAAGGAACCTCTTAATCTCTATCTCTTACAAAAGGAAGACTTAATTCAAAAATAGATTTATTTGTACTGCATCTTTGAATAATAGGGGGAGTAACAGAAAAGCCCAGCACATAGTTTTGGGCTTTTACTTTTTACATACAATTTGTATACAAAATCGGCCAAAAATATCTCTAACAGATACAGTCGACGAGGAATTTTAATCCTGCTGAAGCAAGTCTTTGATATAGATAAGAGTATCTTTAGCTCTTATGAAAAAATACTTCCTTTCTGCTCTACTCACTGTAGGTTCCTTTTTGGGATGGTCGCAGAGCCTTTCGTTCGATTTTGAAAGTGCCACCACCGGGATGACCGGTTACGATGGCGCCACATTTACCATCGTCAATAATCCAGATACTGCAGGAAACAGCAGCAGTAAGGTTGCGAAGATTGTGAAGGTCAATGTAAACGACCTCTGGGCCGGAGGGAAGATTACTTCGGTATCCTCGCTGGACTTTAGTACTTCAGCAAGCAGTGTGCTTTCGATGAAGGTATATACCACGGAGCCTGTGGGAACGGTTATCAAAATAAAATTAGAGTCTCCATATACCTCTGAAGTTGATGCCGTGACTACGGTAAGTGGCGCTTGGGAAACCTTGACTTTTGACTTTGGTATTCCTGCCCCTGCGGGAAGTGCAGATCTCGTGATCATGCCGCAGCCGCACACCAACGGTGGTGGAAATACTTTTTACTTCGATGATATCGAACAGAAGCCTGGACTTATTGCCACGCCTAGACTTGGTCCACCGATTACCTTTGAGGCGGGCACCAACCCTAGACACCTTTTCGACTTTGAAAGTGCCATTTCAGACGTGGTGCCGAACCCAGATGTCAGTGCAGCCAATGGAAGCGCTATGGTTGGAAAAATTACGCGGTATCTAGGCGCTCCGTGGGGCGGTAGTAAGATTGAATTTATCAATAATCTAGACTTTACCAACCACCCTCAGATTACGATGAAAGTCTGGACCAATGCTGCCATAGGAACCTATGTTACCTTGAAAGCAGAGAAGCCGTTTTGGGGCGAAGAACGTAGTGTTCAAACGACCAAAACAGGAGAATGGGAAACCCTTACGTTCGACTTTACAAATGCCCCTGCGGACATGAATGTCCTCGCTTTTATGTTTGATTTTGTTGCAGGCAGTAGCAATGTTGGAGACGGAAGTGCCGGTTCTACCTTTTACTTCGACGAGGTGAAGTATGCCAACGTTGCTTTGGGAAATTCAGAAGAGGAATTGGCCACAATTTCCGTGTATCCCAACCCGTCTTCCGACCGCTGGACGTTATCTAACCCAGCCCTTACTGTGAACGAGGTCCTTTTATTCAGTATTGACGGTAAACTTTTGGAGAAAGTTGAGCCAAAAGGCGACGGCACGGTAGACATTGATGCAAGCCTGTACGCTGCTGGCCTCTACCTGGCCAAGGTAATCACAACAACAGGCGAGGAAGTACTAAAGCTCTACAAAGACTAATCAAGGCCCCTTTACCCCGAGGATGGAACGATTGAAATTGCGGATATGCTTTCTAATGTTCTTCGCTGCCACTACCCTGGTTAGCGCACAGGATTCATCGGCCGAAAAATCGCCGATTTACATCCGATACCTTGAAAATATCCTAGGTCCTCAGAGGGATCCTTCCGCGCCTCAACTGATTAATTATCCGGCCATTGCCTATGCCCCTGAGACAAGTTGGGAGATTGGGGTGAGTAGCCTCTATGTCTATTCCGCGAATCGCAACCTCGAGAATCGCCTGAGTGAGGTAAAAGCATATACCTTTTTCACCCTTGAAAATCAATACGGCTTCTGGCTGGACCATGCGTTATATACTGATTTGAACAAATGGTTTTTCTACGGTCGTGCGCGGTATCAAAACTTCCCGCTCTTCTACTACGGGATAGGCCGAGAAAGCCCCTCTGAGTATACAGCGCTGATTGACGGTTCGTATACACTGTTCCGGGAACGGTTGCTGCGCGAAACCTTACCGTCGCTGTACTTTGGACTAGAACTTGACTTTCAAAGCTTGAACCAAGTGAGCTATGTGGATACGCGTCCAGACTTTGAATTACCTGAGGTAGGTACCACGGGCTCGACCAATCTAGGTATTGGCCTTGGTTTGCTCTACAATAACATTCATAATGCCATGAACCCTCGCGAAGGGCTATATAGCGAATGGGCCTTCATGAATTACAGAACTTCGATGGGCAGCGATTTTGATTTCTCAAGCTACATCATCGACAACAGAATTTACCGCCCAGTAAAGGAGAATACTGTATTTGCCGCCCAGATTTATGGCCAATTCACCCGTGGTGATGCCCCTTTTAATATGCTAGCCCTGATGGGTGGAGAAAGCTTGATGCGGGGGTATTATTTAGGACGTTACCGCGATAAAAACCTACTGGCTGGCCAGGTCGAATACCGCATCCTACCCTTCTCTTTTTCCAAGCGCTGGGGAGCTAGCGTGTTTCTTTCAGTAGGCCAAGTTTATGGGGACGATTATGGATTTGAATGGGATGCATTTCTGCCTACGGGCGGGGCAGGCGTTCGCTACCTCATCTTCCCAGATAAAGACATCTACACGAGGATCGACGTTTCCTACACCAGAGAAGGAAGTGGTGTGTACTTCTTCATCGGCGAAGCTTTTTAGAATTAAAAAAAACCCTTCTTTCGAAGAGGGTTTGTGAAAGTTTAGAATTGGGTTCTATTACTTCAATCCACTTAATGGAATGAAAGGAACCTTCACCCAAGAGACAAATTTGTCTGCTAGGCCGTAAAAGAAGCGGTATACTGCTAGAGAAACGTAAAGTTGGATAAATCAATATCACTTTGGTAATCACCGAAATCTATTACGGCTAGTTAGGTTGTTCAAAAAAGTCAATTTGAATCAATAAAACGTATTTAAACCCTTTTAATACAGGGATAGCACGTACGTACCTATTGTAGCGAAGCTATTCGTTTTTTGTAGATAAGTTTTTGTTTTATAAACTTATTTATCAGTGTTTTAAAGATTTGTTTTGGAGCTCTATTTTATTCCTACGCAACTATAATAAAGATCAATTTAGTCTTTAATATTTGATATTAACTGTCTTTTAACCTATTTATAAAAAATATGTTAAAACATATTTTTGATCACATTGTAGCGCATAAAAAGAGCTCTTCACTAAACGGCATCCAAGCGCACTGATTAAAGGCCAAGCGAAAAGGAAGATTTATGCATATCACCTCGCTTTTGTATTCCTTTCCTGATACTTTGTACCTTGAATAATCATGAGATTATCCAGCCCATACTGGCTTTTAGCCACAATACTTTTTTCAATTGGCTTAAGCGGACAAAAACTAATGGTCTTAGGCACGCTTCAAGATGCGGGCTCACCACAGTTGCTGTGTGAAAAGGGTGTTGCGCCCACCCAAAACCAAACGACTATTTGGCCTGCCTGGGCGTTATAGATTCAACACGAGCGCTGCTCTTCGACGCTACCCCAGATATTGTTCCTCAGCTATCCGAGCTACTGGCGCGCTCAGGCACAGATCGCTTCTCAATTTTCTTAACCCATGCACACATGGGACATTACACCGGACTCATACACCTCGGTAGAGAGGCCGCCAACACCAACAAGGTGCCTGTATACGCCATGCCAAGAATGCTGGAATTTTTAGCTAAAAACGGTCCCTGGAATCAGCTTTTAAAACTTCAGAACATCGTGTTTAACGCGTTAGAAAACGGAGTGCCTAGAACTTTAGATAATGGAGTCAAGGTTGAGCCTGTCCTCGTGCCGCACCGTGATGAATACTCCGAAACGGTAGGCTATTACATCAAAGGGCCAAATAAAACAGCTTTGTACATTCCTGATATCGACAAATGGACCCAATGGGAAGAGAATATTCTTGGTCTTATTCCTACAGTGGACTACGCTTTTATTGACGGTACCTTTTTCGCAGATAGTGAGATTCCGAGACCGATGACGGAGGTGCCCCACCCGTTCATCTCTGAAAGTATTGCGCTACTTAAGCACTTGCCCGAGGCCGACAGGAAGAAAGTCTACTTCATTCATCTTAACCATAGCAACCCCGCACGAGAGGCCGATTTTGAAGGTCGAAAGGCCGCAGAGGAGCTTGGATTTCACTTCGCAGAATTTGGTCTAGAGGTTAATTTATAGATCTATTAAAAGCAATCACAAGAAACGCTTGGTTTAGTCTAGGTGGCCGTTTGTCCGAGGCGCCTTCAAAAAACGATATGGCCTCGAATACATTTTTCGAGGTTTTTAAGCCCGCTATGTTAAGTTCTTGTAAACAAATTGCTGATTATCAATATGTTACACTCATTTTGTGTATCTTAAAGAGAATAAAACCACGTAATATGAAAAGATTTATGATTGTATGTATGACGTTTGCGTTATGCATTGGAGCTTCGGCTCAAGACAATTTTTCCTTTTGGAAAAAAGACCGTGCTTATGCTGAAAATGCATTTAGCATTAACACTGCTGGGCCTATTCCTTCCGTAGGATTTCAGTTTGACCGTCAACTCTCCAAGAAAACAACCCTATCCGTTTTCTACGGGGAGGCCAACCCTGTTGACGTTAGTGAAATTGACATTAACAACGTCTCATACTCCGGCACGTTTGCAGACGAAAGTAGCTGGTCGGGAATGATAATTAGTTACCGCCCAATTGAGGCGCTCCAAGCTTTTAGAGTAAGTGCTGGATTAGGCGTAGGCTCTTTGAATGGCTTCTTGGACGACTCCGATGGCAATAGCTATCACTGGGCCAATGGAGGAACCTTTACCTTCACAGGTATTGGGTACGGTCTCAGACCCGTGAAAGGTCTTCGTTTAGGAGTAGACATTGGAGTAATCCAGACTGGAGGCGGTTTGGTTTCTACCAACGGTTTAACAATGGAATCGAGCTCTAGAGCATTTGATCTTCAAAGGGATTTTGCTGGCGGATGGTTTCCAAACCTCCAGTTTACAGCAGGTTGGGGATTCTAGTCTTTGGAAAACAAAGCCCGGCGCGATGCGCCGGGCTTTTTCCTAATCTTTTTTCCAAGCACCTAGGCTGTTACTTCAATCTTATCTGAAAGAATCAAGTATATCGCTATCAGCGGCAATACTGCTAAAAGCCCGTGAATATACATGGCAAATTGAGGTATATAGTCCACAGTTGTTGCATAGTAAACAGCAAAACCATTAATCACAGAAAGAGAAGCGTTAATCTTCACCCCTGCACTCTTGGCGAGCTGGCTTCCATCGTACTTAACTTTATTTGGGATAGCGACGATTGCCTGAATCATCCAAAGAGAGGCCATTGCCAGGTTTTCCGCATTGTTTGTTTCAGAGAACAAAGCGAATTGGTCCCAAACAACAACAATACCGAATACAAAATATCCAACATTGTATAGGACACGGTTCTTCGTAAATACTCCATATAAAGTAACCAAGACTCCAAGGAGCACAATTATCATTGTAATCATAATAATCTGTCCTTTTAGTTCTTAAATCTTCCCAATCCAAAGCCACAAGCAGCGCCTAGAACAGCACCCATGACCGCGGAAATTACAGTATCTAACGCCGCAAAGTTTAAGTCCATGGTGTTGTACATGGTAAGCATCTGTGTGTTGAATGCTAAAAACAGCAATCCCATAAACCATGCACCTGCTTTTGCGCCAGATGCGGGAGTAGAAATACCCATGCGATCAAATGAAATTGTAGTCAACAGTGAGATGACAATCATATTAGCTAATCCCATAGTCATGTCCGGTTCGGCCTTCATTGCATCAGGAAATGCTGCTGCCATTTCTGCCATGGCGTCCATGTAATACAAGGCGCCGCCTACGGAGAACATCACGAACCCCGCAATTACAACCACCAAAGTGGTAAGTACAATTTTTTTCATAGTGTAAAGAGTGTTTGTTTGAACGATAAGGTACTGATTTTTAGACATTAAGTGTTATGCCAATGTTGTTTTATAGACAGCCTCTAAGTTTTAACGAGTTTGTACCTTAGAACTCTCAAAATAAATACGCTATGAAAAGCTTGAATGAAAATTGGTTTGCATTTACTCTAATTGCCGTGATTTTCGGCATTCTAGGATTCTTGTTAGGCCGCACTACGGGTCATCATGGACCCAAAGGAATGCCGCACATGATGATGGGCGAAGGACACGTTATGAAGAAAGCCATGTTCATCACCGACGAAGGTGAAGTGCACGATTTGATAGGTGATCTTGATATCGATGTAATCGACCAAATTGACGTTGTAAAAGGAGAAAACGGTGAAATCACTGTGACCATTGATAGCCTTGATGTTGAGGGCATGGAGGGCGAGGCGAAAGCCAAAGTTCGTGTGATCACGAAGAGAATCTCAAGCGAAAAATAGTGCTCAGCTATTGGGAAAAAACAACATTACGCCACTTTGATTTAGTGGTTGTGGGAGGCGGTATTGTAGGACACTTTACCGCCTTGTTTTATGCCCAAAAGAACCCTACACACCGCATTGCCATTCTTGAACGCGGCCTTTTCCCTAGCGGCGCGTCCACGAAAAACGCCGGCTTCGCCTGCTTTGGCTCCATTTCGGAACTCGAGCACGACGTCGTATCCATCGGCAAAGAAGCTACCGCATCACTAGTTATGAAGCGCTACAATGGCCTTAAGCTACTTCGGGAAACATTGGGAGATGAGGCTATTGATTACCGCGAAGTTGGTGGATACGAGATGTGCTTTGAGCCGCCCAAACAAGAGCGGATTGACTTTTTTAACGACCTCCTTGAGGCACATCTTGGGTCTCGCCCATACTCCCTTCAGCCGTCCGAAGGTTATGGGTTTTCGACCAAAGTCACCCATTTGATCAAAAACGGTCTCGAGGGCACCGTAGATACTGGAAAAATGATGGCCGCCTTACAGCAGAAAGCAGCACAGGCCGGGGTGCTCACATTCACCCAAAGTACCGTTGAGAAGCTCGAAGGTACCAGCGAAGGAAAGACCGTCTACATCCAAACACCAAATGGTCCTGTTGCGTTTTTTGCCCGTCAAGTTGCCCTCTGTACCAATGCCTTCAGTCGTAAGTTTCTATCCGACGAAGAGCTTGAGCCTGGACGAGGATTAATCCTAATAAGTAAACCTCATACTGCTTTTCATTGGGAAGGTTCTTTCCATTACCACGACGGATACAATTACTTTAGAACCATTGATGGAAGGCTGTTATTGGGGGGAGGACGTCATTTGGATAAGACGGGTGAAACCACCCTTGAGCCTGGAATAAACTCCACTATCGAAAAGGCCCTTAAAGAAGATGTCGCCTCACTTATAGCTCCTGGAGTCGATGTTGAGATCGACTACCTGTGGTCTGGGGTAATGGCTTTCGGTTCTAATAAGCAACCTGTGGTTAAACGGGTAGACGACCATATGGTGGTCGGTGTGCGACTTGGTGGAATGGGAGTGGCTGTAGGCGCACAAGTTGGCTTAGATCTTGCTAACGAAATGTGTTTATAACTCGTTGAATAACAAGTTTTTAATTCATTTTCTGGTTACACTCAGTTAATAGTTGGGAATGGTCGTTTCGTACTTTGCTTGGAGAAATGTGTTTATTATGACTGCTATTAAAACTGATGCCGACACCTTTATCAAACAACGAATGATGGCTTATTTGAAAGATCAAGGTTATAACTTTTACCAAAGTGCCACCTTACTCAAACTAAGCGACGAAGAACGGGCTGAAATGAGCCGCTACTGGGCCGAATAATCTACAATCTGTAACCTATCGTCATCGTGTGGTAGTGTGGTGCCGATAGCGAGAAATTATGCTGGTAGAAATACCCGAAGCTCATCTTGCCGCCTAACATCTTTTTATTGGTCTCTAAACCGACTCTCAACCGGCGACTTAAGTTCCCGTTTACTGACCCCAAGTATTCCGAATAGACAGTAGGATCCAACTTCCAATCCTTGATATTCTTGGTATATGCAGCGCGAATACGCAAATCCGTGCGGTCTGTACCGCCTCCAGAAATAGTGTTTCTTTGTTGAATTCCGTAGCGCATAGAAATTTCATCTCTACCTACATCGTAAGACTTGTATGCATTTACTCGAAAACGGACACTATGACGTATCTCTTTTGTTGGACCTACATCGTCGAATATAGCGTAATACCTAAATTCAGTGGCGTAACTGAATGATTTGCTTTTTTTCTTCGTTACCTGTAGCTCTGTAATCCAGCGGTCCATACCCTGGTCTCCTCCGACACTTCGGTACAGTCCGCTGAGGTCTACATCAAGTCCTTTTGCCGGCTCTATCCTATAGGTCAGTTTCGTCCAAACACGATTATCTGTAACAGTTTGCGCAGTGGCTCCAAATACAGCTAGGACAAACGCAATGATGAAAAAATTCTTATACTTCATAAACCACGATAATTTGTGCCTTCCCTTCAGCGTGGTCAATCTTAGAAATATGGTGTTTTATTACGACCACTCTCATATTTTGTGCAAATTCATTTACACGCTCCTGAACGACCTGCTCGGAAAGATTTTCCGAAGGTACAACCAGTGACACCTTCTTGGTCGTGCGTTTAGTCTCGCTCGGTTTGTCCAACAAGAAGCGCTCGAGAATATAGATACATCCTAAAACTGTTGCGTTTATAAGGGCCAATTCAATGATAGAAATAGTATCAGAGCTTAACGCGTTAATTACCGCCACACCTAAAGAAGCGAAGAGATAGGTCATTTCCTGAGGACGAAGCGGCTCAGTTCGGTAACGGATGATCCCAAATATGGCAAACATTCCGATGGCTAAACCGATCTGCATTTCAAACGTGCTAAGTACGTAGGACAGAAAGAACACTACTACTGCGATGATGAAAAAGCTGCTCACATTTGTACGTGTGGTCTTGTTGTGCCGACGAACGATACTCATCTGAATAAGGTTGTAAACCACAGTCATGGCAAACTTTAAAAACAGTCCAGAAGTAATGTCCAATTCAGGCATAGACAGTTGTTTATATCAGCGAATATAAGTTTAATAAAACCAATGTATTTTGGCATGATGCTTAGACATCTTCCACTGTTTGTGATAATAGCGATGGCCCTGGGGTTTTGTTCCTGCACCCATGAATACACTTCTGGGCAATTGCCTATGGTGTATTTAGACGTTGATGGACAGATTCGGCCTGACGATAAAATAGACGGTTCGTTTTCCATTGAAGTGGACAACCGCAAAGTAGTAGGCGGAAATATGGGAGTGGAATACCGCGGCAGCACCTCGTACCGATTAAGCGATAAAAAGTCCTACGGTTTTGAAATCCGAAAAGCCAACGGGGACGGAACGCCAAAGGCGCTTTTAGGAATGCCGGCTGAGAGCGATTGGATCTTGATGGGACACGTAGTTCGTTCTAACGGTCCGGATGAGTTGTATGCCTTCGACCCCACGCTTATGCATCATTATATTGGCTACGAACTTGCTCGAGGAATAGGCATGTATGCAGCCCGTTGTCGCTGGGTAGAACTCACCGTCAACGGTGTTTATCAAGGGGTTTATGTGCTCATGGAAAAGCCTAAGGCTGACCGTATGCGCATCGATGTTGGCACGCCTAGCGGAAGAAAAGTACCGGGAATTACAGGAGGATATGTGCTCAAGATTGACAAAACGGCCTCTTATGCGCCGTCAGGTAGAGAATTAAGCTACTACGACAACAATTGGGGCGATGATGCAAATTATACCGGGTATATAAGCTTTAGAAGCGAATACGACATCGAAGGAGCGCTGATGGATATCGAACCCTTCCGTCCGCCGTACCACGACCGGCAATACAGAGAAACCTACTTCCTATTTGAGCACCCCAAGCCTAACGGCCTGAACGGTGAAATGCGGAATTACATTGAAGAATATGTGTTCGATTTTGAAACCGCCCTACTCAATGACGACCTAACCTCAGCAACACGCACCTATACCGACTACATCGATCTGGCCTCGTTCGCGGATGGATTCATTATGAATGAACTCGCAGGCAACATTGATGCCTACCGCATCAGTACTTTTTTGCATAAACCCCGAGGCGAAAAGCTGCGCTATGGGCCCATATGGGACCTCAACATAGGCTACGGGCGTCAAGGTCGCGTGCCTTGGGAGGATTGGATAGCAAACTACAACGACTACGTCGAAGAAGATGCTTGGATGGTGCCGTTTTGGTGGGACCGCTTGTTGGATGACCCGCAATTCCGAACCCAAGTAAAGAACCGGTGGTCAACCTATCGAAGTGGTCCTCTTTCTGATGCGACCATTTTTGGGCTCGTCAATGACACTGAAGACAGACTTTTAAGCAGTGGGGCGGCTGAGCGCAACTATGACCTCTGGCGGGCTGAAAATCGCACCATAGACTTCGAAGGAGAGGTAGATTTCTTGCGCTATTACCTCGAGCAACGCCTTGCTTGGATGGACGTAGAGATTTCAAGCTGGTAAAGCAAGAGGTATTCGAAAGAAGTCCACTATTTTGCAGGCTCAAATTAGTGGGCGTTGTACAACACATTTTTATATATCGGACCGGGGCTTGGCGTAGGCGCAGCAGTGTTGATTGTGCTCATACTTCTGCTCATTGTGTTTTCCTTTGGCTACCGCCTCTGGTACAGCCTAGTGAAGGCACCGAAACTTGTTGCGAAACCTTCGGAATCGTCCAATTCTAAGAGCTCTTTTTCGTGGGAGTTTTATGCCACAGTTTTTGCGGCCCTGTTAATCATTACCACGTTCAACCCTTCGTGGTTGGGAGCGGAAAGCAGTGGTAAATACAATACTGCGCTTCAAGGCATGCCTTTGTGGGTGAGTATAGTTATCGGAGCTCTAGTCCTAGGTTCTCTTGCGCTCATAGTTCGAAATAGACGTAAATCAAATGCTGCAGAGGCGAACGAAACAAGGGTTGCTAGCTTGTCTCTTACTCCATTGAATGTCTTTTTAATCTGTGCATTGGTTGCCCGAGCCGCAGTGATCGCGTTAAATGAACCATTGAGCGATGCCCTGTTGGTTTTACAAGGAAACAGCGTTGCTGCTTTCTGCTTCGTTGCTTTAGCTGGCCTTCTATTGGGTCAAGCCGTGTTGTGGATGAAGGATCTGTTCTTCGAAACAGCGACTTCGAGCGTTCGTCTTTTGAACGTTCTTTTTGCCCCAAGCGAGGACCCAGAAAAAATTAGCGCCATGAATGCCGCTTCAAGCAAAACCACCGGAGTTCTAGCTCGATTGGTGGCAAGTCTTGTTGTCGTCGTAATTACGGTCTTTGGTTTGGGCTGGGAACTGCCAAATTGGTTGCTCGGTAACGAGTTTTCTACGAATTGGACCCTTATACTTCTTAGTGTAGGGTCGATCGTACCCTTCTTCTTTACCAAGGATAACGGCAGCGCCTATTCCGATCTCTCACAGCTATTTCATCGCTTGGTCTTGGACAATTACTTCTTGGGCAAAAAGCTTCTAGGGCTGCAGATTAAAGGCGTTGGTACAGCATCGGGCGCAAAAAGTAAATACACTAGAGTACTTGTTACAGGGCTTGCTCGAGCAGGGACTACTGCGCTGACTAAATCGCTCGCTGAGCGCGGTTCGTTCGCCTCGCTAGACTACAGTAATATGCCGGTGCTGCTTGCACCTCGACTGTGGAGCAAAATATACAAGCCGAAAGCTACAGAGGATAAAGAGCGCGCCCATGGCGATGGCATCAAGGTTGGTCTAGCAAGTGTTGAAGCATTGGAAGAATACTTTTTCAAGGTCTTAAAGAACGATGCTTATATCAAAGAAGATGGGCTCTATGAACACGCGCTTTCTTCTGAAGAAAATGCATTGTACCGCAGGTACCAAAACAGTATTGCCGGCACTGGTATTTATTTGGCCAAGAACAACAACGCTATACTGCGATTGCCTTCGCTAGTTGAGCACAACTCCGATCTAGCCGTTTTTCTTTTGATAAGACGTCCTCTTCAACACGCCTACAGTTTGATGAAGCAACACGAACAGTTCTCCGCACAGCAGGAAGGGGATCCATTCATCAAGGAGTATATGGACTGGCTGGGCCACCACGAATTTGGTATCGGGCAAAGACCTTTTATACTCGATGGAAAGGGCCATCATGAGGGGAATACTAGAGACATCAATTATTGGCTTGAACGTTGGGTCAATTACTACGAAAACGTACCTCAATCTGATCAAATCACGGTCTTGAGCTACGAAGACTTTCTCGCGGATCCGGAAGCAATGCTGGCGCGTATTGAAGGAGTACTTGGCAGCTCTGTAGACACCTCCTCGCTGTCTAAATTCGAGAAAAAGCCTCAGGTGGTCGAGGGTGCTAGCCCAGAATTATTAGGACGTGCAGAGGCGCTTTATACAAGGCTCATCGGCTAACACTGCTTTTTTTGTTTGGGTAATTCGAACATGGAGAAATGTTCTTATTTTGTTGATCCAATTACACACTGAAGCCATGGCATTATCTTATTTCGATCACGAGGGGTTTAATATCCTATCACCAGCGCTCAAAGAGCACCTCACAAAACTTGGAGAAGTAGTGGAGTATGAGAAGGGCGATCTCGTCCTTGATTACGGTCTCCACGCGGACTTTATGCCCATCATACTTGAGGGTAGTGCTCGCGTGATGCGAATTGCTGACGACGATCCAAGTAAAGAGTTGCTGTTGTACTTTTTGACCCCCGGAGAAATCTGCCCGTGTGCCGCCTTTTCCCAATTGCCCAACGGCAATATGCCCATCACTGTAGAAGCTGAATCACCGGCGAAGATCTTGCATATTCCCCTGGTTGAATTGACCCCCATTACGGAAGCTTTCAGCGAATGGCGCATCTATGAATTAGGGAATTTCCGCCGCAGGTTTGAAGAGCTGCTGAGCTTGGTCGATAATGCGATTTTCAATCAACTCGAAGCACGTTTGCTGGCGTACATCGAAAAACGCTGTCTGCTCAATAACCGCAAAGGAGTATCGCTTTCAAAAGTAAAAATGGCCTCAGAGCTGGGTACATCAAGAGAGGTTGTCAGCCGATTGCTCAAAAATCTTGAACATAAGGGCGTGCTCACCCAGGACAAAGAGGGTGTTCACCTACTTGGCTAAGACGCTTATTCAATCAACAGACGTTCGTTATAAACGTCAGAACCCACCTGGATTTTCAGCACATAGGCACCCGACGGCAAGTGATGAAGGTCGAGTTCTTCAATGCCGTACAATGCCGCATTGAATGTGCCACGGTGTACTGATCGACCTGTAATGTCGTAGAGTTCGTACTGTACTTCTGTGCCTTCTGCAACATCCACGAGAAGCTCTATGCGTCCGCTTGTTGGGTTCGGATATACTGCCACGTTACTTGGTGCCAATTCAAGTTCCTCATCACCAATAAAGGCAGCTTTGTTGAGCTTAACATCCGTATAAACGTGCCACTCGCCCGGTTGGTAGGTCAATGGTGCCGTAGCATTGGTCACCACGATACTGTCGCCGGTGAAGTAGTCGTACCACGTTCCTGTGTGTTGGAAGTTTGGATACACATCGCCCGAGTTTACTCGGAAGTTCCCTACCACGGTTGCATTGGTATCGGTAACTGAAAGGTTGATGCGCTTCGCGCCGCCGTTGAGTGCATAGGTGAAGTTGTTCGTGTTAAAGACGCCATACTTTCTGCGCATATCTATAAGCGCCGCTGTGTAGAAATAGACTTTCTGGCGGTGCTGATTTTCGTAGTAGCTCCATAAAATTGGCTTTTCACAAATACGACAAGGGTTGTTGATAGAGATGTCATAAGCCAATTCTTCAAACATGTACATCATCTTCGGACCCGGAATGGTGTACAAGAACGCATGGGTCAAAATCTTGCGATCTGCCAGGGTGGCCAACGTCTTGGTGTCATAGCTACCGCTGGAGTTCCCGTAGGTCTTCACCTTGTATGCTGCGCGTTCTTCGTCGTGGCTTTCCGTGTAGGTAATCAGGTGCTTGTCGTTCCAACCGCGCTCCTTGTAGATACCCCACTTAAAGTCGCTGTTATTGGTGTATCCCATAGCGGCTTCGTAGTACTGGTGGGCGGCGTTGCCCCAAAGCATCATACCGTAGTCGCTCAGCTCCTTCTCTTCGTTGTTCGGCCCCCAGTGCTCGAGGATGACGTAAAAGTCTTGATCAACATTCCATAGGGTGTCGGCCATGCGCTTCAATGCCGCAATTCTCGAAGACGAGTAGTTGTCCGCATTGGAATTGTTGGTGAAGCCTTTGGTGAAATCGAATCGGATACCGTCAATTTTAAATTCTTCGATCCAGTACGTATTGATACGGTCCATGTAATCCCTTGTCGGTTGCACATAGTGGTCAAAATCGTTCCCCCAGCAGTTTGGCGGGTGCGGGCAATTCTGATTCATGTACGGATTGTTAGCGGCTGGTCTATTATTCGCGCCGTCCCACCACATTTGAGCAATTGGGTTTTGGCCGTAAGCATGGTTGAACACTTGGTCAGTAATCACAGCAATGCCTCTAGAGTGACAGCTGTCTACAAACTCCTTAAACTTATCTGGGGTACCATAATATTTGTCCACTGCCATATGGAACGAAGGGTTGTAACCCCACGAAGAGTTGCCTTCAAACTCAGAATTTGGCATCAATTCAATGGCGTTCACACCCAGGCGCGCAATGTAGTCCAGGGTATCAATGACCGTCTGGTAATTGCGGGTAGTCACAAAGTCGCGAATGAGCAATTCATAGATGACCAGCTCCTCTTGCGGCGGCGCTTGGAAGTTCGTGTTCTTCCATTGGTAGGGCGTCTTCGCTGTTTCATACAAAGAGACGTTACCGGTAGTCTTTCCTACCGGATAAGCCGGCAAGTTGGGGTAGGTAGACGAAGAAATATAGCCGTCGTTCCAAGGGTCCAAGATTAATGTAGAGAAAGGATCCGCCACGCGAAGCTGACCGTCGATCAGGTACTGGTAAGTAAACGGCTGGCCTGCTGGCACAGTGAGCTCCTTGAACCACCAAGCGCCCCCCGGCGTTCTGGTCATTGCGTTTTCAGGCTCTGGTAAATAATCGTTCACAGAAGTGAGCACATACACACGGTTCTTGCCCGGTGCGTACAGCTTAAAAAATACAGTCGTATCGTTCAGCTCATTAAGCCCCATCTCCATGCCACCCGGTAGTGTTGCGACTTGTAGCGGCGGTTCTACCGCGTATTGAATGGTGTCGTAAACCGTTGTTGAGCTGTCGGTTGCTTCGAGAATAACGGTATGCATGCCCGGCACTGTGTCACTTAGATAGAATGTTTCTTGCTTCGAGGAATCCTGGAAGACCAAGGTGCCGTTGTCATAGACTTTTAAATCACAAAAACGTGAAGCGGCCACGACGGTCTCTAGAGAATCTGTAGGAGAAATCAAGAGCGTGCTTTCGGGCTTCATGAATTGAGCGATAAGCCCAGCATTGGCTGGATAAATGTCGTAGTAGATGTCCGAACCGTCTGCTGCGCGACCTACCACCGTTCCGTTGGCGTTACGGAATACAAAGGCTAGTTTTTGAACGGTTACGTTGCTGCCAAAACCGTAATACGTCGGGATGTGGTATTCTAACTTGTGTAGGTTGTTCCCTAGAGATGTCATTAAAACGTTGGGATCTGCTGTACCCCAGTTTCCTTGAACGTGCTTCCAATCTGTCGGCGTTGTACTTGCGTTGGTTATCAAACCGGCATGCGCATACACCGGTGTGTAGCCCGTTAACGTACCATTTCCTTCCGTCGCGTCGTAGATGACCGTAATGGTATCGATCTGTGACGGGAATGCAGGAGTAATATTCAGAATCTGTCCTTGGACAAAAAAGGACATCGCAGTAAAGGCTGTAATGGCTAGAGCTCTCATCTCAACTTTTTGTTTCAGTAGTCGTTTCAACGTTGGCTATAAAGTTACGGCATCTTTGTAAGTGCTACCCCCCGACTTATGACCGGGACTTTCCTTTATTTATCCTTAATGGGTAGGTCAGTTACTCGGTCCGGTGCCTAAAAAATCAATAGCGTGATTGCCAATATCTATAAGAAGGCCTTGAGTCAATACATAGAAGCTATTACATTTGAAGCAAAATAACAGACCTATGAAAATCCCCTTTATCAAGCATTTGGTTGACTTTGTAGAGAAGAACGATGTGGATTATATCCACGAAACCATCGAGGTTTTAGAATCTCTGGCAGATGTGCCGACGTTGAAAGACGAGGAAATGGAAGTTATTGGCGAATTGATCTCTAACCTTTACGGAGCGGTAGAGGTACAGAAAGAAATCGCACAGGGCACCGCCAAAAAAGATGCTTTAAATGGATTTATGAAGCGTGTTTTGGGATCAATTAACTAATTTAATTGGACGAAAAACATTCATCATGATTACCACAACCACCTCCACTGTTCCGGGGAAAGAAATTTCTGAAATCTTAGGCATTGCTCGCGGCTCCACTGTTCGCGCTAGAAACATTGGTCGAGACATTTTCGCCGGCCTCAAGAACATCGTCGGAGGCGAAATAGAGGAATACACTAAACTCCAAGCCCAAAGTCGTGAACAGGCCATGCAACGCATGTTGCAAGATGCACAGCAACTAGGCGCTGATGCGGTCATCAACGTTCGCTTTGGCACATCCATGGTGATGCAAGGCGCAGCTGAAATGCTCGCCTACGGCACTGCGGTAAAACTTAAATAATGCCCGCGGCATTGCTAATAAATATAGCTGTGTGGGCCTTTATCCTTATCGCTTGTATTGTTTTGGGCATACGTGCCTACAACAAGCGCAGTGAAGAAGATTTCGAAAAGCGGGATAATTAAGAAATAGGTGTGAGCTGCTGAATGCGGTCGCACATGTACCGAATAACATCGGGGTCGTGAGAGATGAAAATCATACTCAGGCCCCGATTCTTTTTGATACCGTTTAGAAGATTAAGCACCTGTGCTTGAACGCTCACGTCTAAGGCGCTGACACTTTCATCACATATCAACACTGTTGGATCTGCCGCCAAGGCTCTTGCAATGCCGATGCGCTGGCGCTGGCCACCGGAGAAGTCCTTGGGCTTTTTGCTGAGGTCGGAAGGGCGCAAGCCTACTTCTTGCAATAAAGCAGATGCCTTTTCCTTGCGCCCCACAGCGGAGAGCTTTGGCGCGTGGCGGGAAAGTACCTGGTCGAGGATGCGACCTATGGTATGGCTGCGGTTTAAGGCGGATGAGGGGTCTTGGAAAATGAATTGGACCCGGCCTTCATTGCCTTCAAAATTTCGGATGGAAAAGCTCGATGGAACGAGGTCTACTACTGCCCTTCCAATGCTGCTCTTTCCGCTACCTGAGGGGCCTATGAGGCCTAATGTTTCTCCCAAATTAAGTGTTACGTCTAGGTCTTGAACGACCCATTTAATCGATTTCTTCCAGCCTTTACGCAACGTGTATCCAATATTTAGACCTTCAATATGTAAGGCCTTGGTATCAGTTTTTGGAGTAGCAAGCTCGGTCGCTTTTGGGGCGCCGGCGCCGTCAAGAAAATCGGATAAAACAGGCAATGGATACGGGCGACCGCTCTTAGGGGGACGACACGCAAGTAGCCCCTTGGTATAGGGATGCTTGGGCGTATTGAACACTTCTTTCGCTGCGCCTTGTTCGACCGTTTTGCCTTTGTACAAGACGACGACACGATCGGAGAATTGGGAGACGACCTCGAGGTCGTGGGAGATGAACCACAATGCGCAACCTTTGTCTTTGACCAAGGTGCTCAGCAACTCCAAAACGGTAGCTTCCACCTCCTTGTCTAAGGCTGTGGTGGGTTCGTCCGCAATAATGAGTTTGGGTTCCAATAGCATCGCCATGGCAATAACCACACGCTGGCGCTGTCCGCCGCTCATCTCGTGCGGGTATTTCTTAGCGCTTGCCTCGGGATCAGGGATGCTGACCTCTTCCAATGCGTGTAGAGCCTTGTCCTTGCGCTCCTCTGCAGACAGATTAGTATGTATTTCCAATACCTCTTCCAATTGCTTTCCTATGCGCATGGACGGGTGCAAGGCGGTCATCGGATCTTGGAAAATCATAGCGATTTCTTTGCCGCGTAAGGATTGCCAGTCGGACGGAGACAGCTTTGAAATATTGCTACCAAGGACCTCAGCGTGGGTGCTAGTTATAGAGGCTTTAGGGCTCAGTAAGCCCATGCTCATTAAGGCACTGACCGATTTTCCCGAGCCGCTCTCTCCAACGACTGAAACGATCTCCCCTTCCTCGATTTTTAAGTTAAAATCGCTGAGTACCTCGGTCGTGCCGAAGGAGATGTTTAAGCCTTGTATGTTGACCAGCGGTGAAGGCATAGAAGCGTTTTAGTTGGCTTGCCAGCGTTCGGCTTGTTTGATGAGTTCGCGGCCAACGGACCTGAAATCACTCTCGTAGCGATCTCCTGCTTTCTCTCCTACGCGCATGATGACCATGTCGTAATCCGGTAGGATAATGATTAGCTGGCCGCCAAGGCCTCGGAACGAATAATTACGTGCTTCAACGTCTGGATAGATCCAAAAGCTGTGGCCGTAGTAGGGGCTCTTGTAGCCTACTTGGGCTTCCGCGATAAAGGCAGAATCGATCACTGAATTTGAATCAACGTATCCATGGTTGTTTACGAGCATACCGAGCTTGGCAAAGTCTCGCACGGCGGCATTCAAACAGCAATATCCGAGCTCGAAACCACCGGCGCGGTCAAGGTGCCAAGTCGTTGGCACTTCAAAACCCACTTTGGCAAAAAGCTCGCGGTTGGCGAACGAAGAAACGCTCTCCCCAATAGCGCGCGAAAGCGCAATGGTGAGCAGTTGGGTACAGGCACTTTGGTACTCCCATTGCGTACCTGTTTCGAACTTCCCTGGAGGGATGCTCAATGCGGTAGCCACCACATCATCGCTGTAGTAGAGCTTAGCTGTTTTGTTGAAAGGATCCTTGTAGTCCTCGTCAAACTTAAGACCGGCGGTCATCGTACTGAGGTGGCGCAGTGTAGGTGTGGTAACGCCTTCCGGGATTTCATATTCCGGGATGTAGTCTGTTACTGGGTCGTCCCAAGAGTTAATGTAGCCGTCTTGAACAGCAATCTGCGTAAGTAAGGTAATGACCGATTTTGCCGTCGAAAAACTATTCGAAACAGCTGCGGTATCGTGCTGGTCCCAATATTCCTCGTAAACAATCTCGTCGTTTTGGAGTACCAGCATTCCTTTGGTACCTACGCGTTCTAGAGGGCCTCTAAGCTCGTCGTCGATGGACAACGAAACGGAATCGGACACTGCTAATTTTTTAGGGAGAATCACCGGGATTTCTCGTTGGTCGAAGTATTCACGGTCGTACAGATGGGCAGACGTATAGCCTTTGAGGTAGGTGTTCTTTACACCCTTAATCAGGTATTCGTACGGAGATAATTTCACCGCTACTAGGAGTACAGCAATAACGGCAACTATTCTTTTTAGGGTTTTCATTTAAAGGGATGTATCGTGGGTATAAATTGGCAGTCGAACTGCTTTTCAAAGTAAAATTTAATTTTGTCTTTAACCTCTTGGAGGTCTACTTCTCGGCCCAATTCCACGTGCAATGAAGTGACCTTCTTGTCCGAGATGCCACAAGGTACGATATAATCAAAGTGGCTGAGGTCTGCGTTGACGTTCAAGGCAAAGCCGTGCATGGTTGTCCACCGTGATGCTTTGACACCCATGGCGCACATTTTACGTGCGAAAGGGGTGCCTTCGTCCAACCATACGCCTGTTTCGCCATCGCTGCGACCTGCTTTAAGGCCATAATCTGCGAGTGTAGAAATAATGACTTCTTCGAGGTATCGCAGGTACTTGTGAATGTCCGTAAAGTAATGGTCGAGGTCGATGATAGGGTAGCCTACGATTTGGCCGGGGCCGTGGTAGGTGATGTCGCCGCCGCGGTTGACCGGAAAAAATTCAAAACCGTCCTTTTCGAGCTGCTCCTGGTCCACGAGAAGGTGTTCCATTTTTCCGCTCTTGCCCAATGTGAAAACAGGCGGATGCTCCACAAACATAAAGTGATCCGTAGTTTCCTGGGCGGTTTCCGGATGTTTTCTATTGGCCAATTTTAAATCCACCGTCTCCGTGAAGAGCTCTGTCTGAAAGTCCCAGGCTGTGCCATAGGAAACGCGGCCGATATCTTGGAATTGGACCTTTCTCATACTATTTGTTCTATTGCCAACTTACTTGCAACCCTACGGGTGCAATCATTTGCCAATCCCATAACCCGCTAGGACCGCTGTTCGTTCGGTTCACCTGAGGCCAAAGGTAAATTCCGACGCTTGAGGTGAGCCAATACGTGTATTGTGCACCCACGCCGAACGCAGCAGTCTGACGGCCAAACATATCTCCGCTAAGCGTGGTATTCATATTGTTGCCAAAAGTTGCGTGAAGGTCGAGCAACAACGAATGCGGGGTGTTGGATGCGCCGTACACCAAATTCTGAAGTCGTACCGAAGCCTCCATACTCTGCGACAATGGTGCCCAACGGTATTTACCGCCGAAGCCGACGGCCCATTTTGCATCGAGGAAAAGCGCTGTGCCTGCCGCTGCATTAAACCCTGCATTGGTCACCCCGCTCACAAATCCATCGAGATTCGCGGTGCCGCTGAAGGTCGCTAATCGAGTGCCTTTTTGCCAATAGGGTTGTGCGTAGCTTGCCCCTACAAAGATGAGGGTGAGGAAAAGTGCATAAAATCGGCTGCGAGTCATACTGCTAAGCTACTAAAAGGCAATTATCTTTGCGGTCTTAATATTCATCTAGCATCATGGCAAGACTATTATCTGAACAGGAGGTACTTAGACGCGAATCTCTAGGCAAATTAAAAGCCTTGGGGATCGATCCGTACCCAGCCGCCGAATACGTTGTTTCACACAAAGCCGATGAATTGGCCGCTACTTACACTGAGGGCGCTGAAGGCTTTGAAAAGGTGCGCATCGCGGGCCGATTGATGACCAAACGCATCATGGGTAAGGCTTCGTTCGCAGTCTTGGCGGACTCTACAGGCGAAATGCAGATCTACGTAAACCGCGATGAGATCTGTGCTGGTGAGGACAAAACCATGTACAACGATGTGTTCAAAAAGCTCCTAGACATCGGTGATTTCATCGGGGTTGAAGGGCACATGTTCACCACGCAGACGGGCGAAATGAGCTTGCATGTGAAGGAATTGGTCGTGCTTTCAAAGAGCTTACGTCCCCTTCCAGTCGTGAAGAAAGATGCCGATGGAAACGTGTACGATCAGCTCACTGACCCGGAAATTCGTTACCGCCAGCGCTATGTTGACCTGGTTGTGAACCCAGGCGTCAAGGAGATTTTCCGCAAGAGAAATAGAATCATGAGCACCATGCGCCGCATTTTTGACGATGCCGGATACATGGAGGTGGAAACGCCTATTTTGCAGCCCATCCCTGGTGGCGCAGCAGCTCGACCATTCATCACACACCACAACGCACTAGACGTGCCGTTGTATTTGCGTATTGCCAACGAACTCTACCTCAAGCGACTCATCGTAGGTGGCTTTGAAGGGGTGTATGAGTTTGCCAAAGACTTCCGTAACGAAGGGATGGATAAAACACACAACCCAGAGTTCACCGTAATGGAGATCTACGTGGCGTACAAAGACTACCACTGGATGATGCGCTTTGTAGAGCACATGCTCGAAGAAGTGGCCATGGCCGTAAACGGCACCACAGACGCGACCATTGGCGAGAACACTGTTAGTTTTAAGGCGCCGTACGCTCGAGTACCTATCCTAGAAGCCATCAAGGAGCATACTGGTTTAGATCTAAACGGCAAGACAGAGGACGAGGTGCGCGAAGCAGCGAAATCAATCGGTCTTGAAGTGGACGAAACCATGGGTAAAGGGAAGCTTATCGATGAGATCTTCGGCGAGAAGTGTGAGAAACACTACATCCAGCCAACCTACATCACCGACTACCCTGTTGAGATGTCGCCGCTGTGTAAGAAGCACCGCGACAACCCAGAACTCACGGAGCGTTTTGAGCTCATGGTCAACGGTAAAGAAGTGGCGAACGCCTACTCCGAACTTAATGATCCTATTGACCAGTTAGAGCGTTTCGAGGACCAATTGAAACTGTCTGAAAAAGGAGATGACGAAGCGATGTTTATCGACCAGGACTTCGTTCGCGCCCTAGAATACGGCATGCCACCAACCTCAGGTTTGGGTATTGGTATCGACCGCCTCACGATGATGTTGACCAACCAGGATAGCATTCAAGAGGTGTTGTTCTTCCCGCAAATGCGTCCTGAAAAGTTTGAGACGGTTGCAGACCCTGCAGACTTCCAAGCCATTGGCGTTCCTGAAGAGTGGTCACACCACATTGTACAGGCCGGATATCACACCGTTGATGCCTTACGCGACAACAAACCTGCTGCCTTGCACCAAAAGCTCAACGGTTACCGCAAAAAGAATAAATTAGACGTAGCAGCACTCTCCCTGGATGTGGTAGAACGCTGGTTCAACTAAAATTCACCGCCATGAATAAATTCCTGAAAATCGCACTGATGATAGTTGCGGTGCTTGCCTCTATACTGCTTGGAGGTTTTGCCGTTGCCATAGTTGAAAGTGGGTTACATACCATTGTACAACCTCCTGTTTTTGCTGATTTTGAATCAATGTCATTTGCAGAGAAAGCCACTACAATAGACAATTATATAAAGAGTCACTGGTTTGCTTTTCCTTCGGTAGTAATAGGACACGCAACGGCGCCCTTTGTTAGTATTCTTTCCTTGGTCTACCTCTTAACGGTTATAAACAAGGGGCTTAAGGCAAAATTCAAAGCCTGGCATTTTGCATTACCTCTCGCTATCCTTTGGATTTTTGTTGATTTAATGATGGATCTCGTTGTAGTTCCTGTTGGTCCAAAGCTTGCTTCGATTGATGCAGTTGTTTCATTGATTCTAGGAATCGCCGCCTTCGTAATTGCTGGCGGATTACGTAAACATGAAGGGCCTGCCCGTGTTACTAGCGAAGAAGAGGTGTACCGCGGATAACATCGGTCCCCAAGAGACGATTTGAATACCTACCCGGAAGATTTATTTGAAAGCATAGAGTTCGACCTTGTAAAAAAGGCCGTGGCAAAGCGCGCGGTCACCGAACGTGCTCGAGTACGTATCAATGAACTCAGGCCTTCGAGTGACTTCAAAGTAGCCACGCGCGACCTTCAAGAGGTCCACGAAATCCTTGGGCTTTACCTCAGCGAATTCCCGGTACCTGCACTAGCTGCAGAAGATATCAAGCCATTCTTGGTCCGATTGAAAATCCAAGGAGCCACCCTCGAGGGTGAAGATTTCTTGATCATCAAGAACATGATCGAAAGCTTCAACCGAGTCTACTCCTTCTTCAAAACACACGCAGACCGCACCCCTTCCATCCAAGACAAACTCGCCCACCTCGAGAAGAACAAAACCGTTCCAGACGAGATCGACCGTGTCCTCGACAGGCGCGGTGTGGTGAAAACTTCGGCTTCGCCGGCCTTGGGAAAGATTCGCGCCAACCTAGCTAAAAAACGTACCGCGGCCGACCGCATCTTCTACCGCGCCGTAAAGAAATATTCAGGTTCTGGTGTTCTTGCCGACACCCAAGAAAGCGTACACGACAACAAGCGCGTACTCGCCGTAGAAGGGGCCTTCAAAGGCCAAGTCAACGGAATCTTTCACGGGTCATCTTCCAAGGCTACGATTTTTTATGTCGAGCCTTCAGAAACCCTTGAGATCAATAATGAAATCTCCGTTCTAGAAGACGAAGAGAAACGCGAAGTGACCCGCATCCTACGCCTCTTAACCGCCTTCGTTGCAGGGTACAGAGATGAATTGCGCGACTACAGCACTGCGCTCTACCAGATAGACTTTGTCAATGCGAAAGCGCTTCACGCCCTTGACGAGGAGGCCTGCCTCCCACAACTTCTTGACAAGCCACATGTTCATCTGATCAAGGCAATCAACCCTATACTTCGAGACTTTAACAAGCAGAAAGGCAAGGGTGTCGTTCCGCTCGATCTTCGACTGGACACCCACAACCGCATCTTGGTCATCTCTGGGCCAAACGCTGGAGGGAAATCCATCACGTTAAAGACCGTTGGATTGCTTCAGTTGATGCTCCAGAGCGGACTGCTAGTTACCGTTCACCCGGACAGCACCATGGGGTGGTTCAACGGGCTCATGGCCGATATTGGCGATTCACAGAGCATCGAAAACGAGCTATCCACTTACAGTTCGAAGCTCACCAAGATGAACTACTTCTTGAATGCCGCCTACAACAAAACACTGGTCCTCATCGATGAGTTTGGTTCGGGTTCAGACCCTGATCTAGGTTCGTCTATGGCCCAAATATTCCTCAAGGAACTCAACAACAGCAAAACTTACGGGGTCATGACCACCCACTACAACAGCATCAAAGCGCTGGCGAGCGAGTTGCCAAGGGTAGATAATGGCTCTATGCAGTTCAACTCTGCAGACCTTACCCCTGAATACGTCTTGAATCAGGGTGTTCCTGGGTCTTCCTATACCTATGAGGTCGCTCAAAAGGTGGGGGTTAGCTCTGCCTTAATTGATCAGGCGCGGGACGTACTGGATGAAAGTACCGTGGCTGTAGACCGATTGCTCGTGGGTATTCAGAAAGAGAAAAATGAGCTGACTAGACAGCGTGAAAAATTGGCTGAACGTCTTGAAGAGCTTGAAAAACTCAAGGACAAGCAGGACCGCAAAATTCACCAACTGGAGGATAAGGTGCGTCGTCAAAGCGCAATGAATGAGCAGCAAAATGCCATGATTACCTGGGGAAAGAAGTTCCAGAATTTGGTCAACGAATATTCCGAGCAACGCACCAAAAAAGGCAAAGACCAAGTCGTTGGTCGCTTCAAAGTATATGCTGGTGAGCGCGCCTCTCAGACACAAGACGAGCGCGATCAGAAGAAATCAAAGTACCAGAAACAGAAAGAGCGCAAGATTAAAAAGCTCATCTCTGCCCCTGCGAAAGTGGGTGATCGCGTCAAGCTAATTGGTTCGCGTCAACCTGGAGAGATTGTAGAGATTAAGAAAGACCAATTCCTACTATCTATTGGTGCATTGAGCACCTGGGTGACTCGAGATAAATTCATTCCTGCTGAAAGTCTTCACGGCGACCAAGGAACCGTAAAGGGCAAGGCTCGTGGCGGTGTTCAAGAACCTCAAAAAGAAGAGGCTGTAAAAGAGGCTGCCCCAAAGACCAAAGCGGAGGAAGCCGCTGAGAAGAAAAAAGCCAAAAAAGAGGCAAAAACAGCCAAAAACAACCCAAAATCGAGCAAAAACGCTTCAAAACCAAGCAAAAACGCCCGAAAACGGAAATCTGTGCCTCAGGCCAAAAGCACCAAAGAGAAGCTTGAAGAAGCAAGCAACGGCACTCCTTTGAAGCAAGCTCCTGCGAAGAAATCTAGCGGGAAAAAGAAAGAAGAATTGACCCCAGAACAGAAAGCACAACTCGCTGAACCGGCTCGTAAAGTGGGCTCACCAAAGGCAAAAGCAGCGAAAGAAGAATCTAGAGAAACGACGGATGCCGACCTCGAAAAATTGAAAGCCTTTTTCGGTAAAAAGTAGCTCTACTCTTTGATGATGCGTGCGTATTGTGCCCCGCAACGCACCACGTAAACACCTGCTGGCGCCTGTCCAAGATCCAGCTTATCCTCCACGGTCGTTGATAGAATCGATTGTCCCGCAAAGTTACTTACCTCAACATGTTCACCCCTCCAGTTAGATGGTACCTGCAGTATGCCTGAAGTTGGGTTGGGATGAAGTCTAACCTGTGTTTGCTCCGAAATGCTAATACCTTGAACGCTCAAACACTGCGACCAGAGGGAACATCCGTTAGCAGTAACGATAACCGCATAATCTCCATTAGAGGCGGGCACAAAGAAAGACTGTGTAGCTCCTGCCACTGAAGAAGAATCACTACAATTCACCCATTGATACGTGGCGCCCTGCGCATTAGAACTTATGGTTGGCGGCGTAGATGTAGTCACGCTTATAGAAGTGTCCACTTCACTGACTACAAGGTCATAAGATATCACACTATCACAACCGTTCATGTCGGTAAACGTGTGTCTGTACACTGCCGTACTGTCCCAAAATACCGTACTGTCTGGCGACCACATTCCATTACAAACATTCATAGCAACGGTGTCGTAGTAATTAGGGTTCATATCCCTGCCTATGGTCCAATTTGATGATGTCCCGCTCAAGCTGAAGTTGTTCAATGTACCGTTGTTTGTCCCGGCCTGATCGCTTAACGTAGTGTTAGAGGTGTTTCCGCTATTTGAATTCCCTTGATTGAAGGTATAGTACACCTTTAAGTTTGTAGGACTACCGCAAATCTCGTTGTTGAAATGTGCAAAAATATCTCCATCTGTTAAAGCCACGTCCCAGATACGTACCTCGTCAATATCACCCTCGAAGGGATTCACGCCATCAACTCTTCTTCCTATAACGACTGCACCGGAACCCGTGTTTACAGAAGTCGTAATATTGCCTGACGCTTCAAGAATCCCGTCAATGTAAACCCTATGCTTCTTGTTGGCTGAAGATGGGTCATAGACAGCTGCAATGTGATGCCATGCTGAATCGTTTATTGCCGTTGTTCCGCTCAGTCCGCTTCCGCCAACCTCAATTCGTACAGAATTTGCCCACAAGAGGTTTAGTGTATATCTAGCGCCATTAGTGAAGGTTCCCATATCGACAACCACTTGTTGTTTGCCTCCACTACTTGCTCCTGGTATACAATTGGCGTCCGTACGTACCCAGGCTTCAACTGTACGCGCATTGTTGCCGGTAATAGTACCTCCCGAAGTACTGATATAGTCGTCGGTTCCGTCAAAATGAATGGCATTGTGTGGTTGTTGCGCAAATAGTCCTAATGGCAAGACAAGGGTTAAGAATATTTTTTTCATCATGCTTTGAGTTTCTTGATTTCTTCTTCTCGTTTTTGCAATTCCGATTGTGCTTGAATTAGATCACCTTTAATCACCTCAACGTCTGCTTTAGCTTCAGTTAAAGATTGCTGTGTTGTGACCAATTCTCCTGAAAGTCTATCGTTGTTTTGACTTAAATCATCCACCTCGCCTCGCAGGTTTCGAACATTAATAAAATTGTACACTACAAATACCACAAATGCCAGCGCGATCACCATATTCGTCAGGCGATACGTATTCGCATCGGTAGCGAAGATAAAATACGCCGATGCGGCAATGGCTAATAATCCTATGAATATGGCGGCCAATTCAGCCGGTTTTGAAGATTTTGCAGCGGACATAGTAAGCAAGTTTTGTTGCCATTAATGTAGCATTATTCTCCGTAATACGGCTCAAAATCAATCTGTTTGCGCTCTAGATCCACATTTTTAACGCGAATGGTCATCGGGTCGCCCAACTGGTAGATGCGCCCCGAGCTTTCTCCTTCAATGCAATAGTTCTTGCTGTCAAAGGTGTAATAATCGTCGCGGAATGCATTAATACGAATCATTCCTTCACAATAATTATCGGCCAATTCTACATAGACGCCCCACTCCGTGACACCAGAGATGACCCCCATAAAGGTCTCCCCCACATGTTGCTCTAGGAACACGGCTTGCATGTACTTAATGGACGCACGTTCCGCATCACTTGCCGCCTTTTCTCGTTCCGAGCTGTGGTCACATAACTCTTCGAAAGGTCCAAAGTGCGGTGACTTTCCACCCTCCAAATAGTGCTGCAACAATCGGTGCACCATCACATCTGGATACCTTCGGATTGGTGAGGTAAAGTGCGTGTAATAATCAAAGGCCAGCCCATAATGTCCAATATTCTGGGTGGTATACTTCGCCTTGCTCATCGTTCGGATGGTAAGCGTCTCAATCATGTTCGCCTCTGGGGTGTTTTTCACCTTGGCCAACATCTTGTTCAAGCTATTGGTTACCGCTTTTTTGCTGTTCAGCCTGACCTCGTGGCCAAACTGTCTCACAAAAGTACTCAGGTCCTGAAGCTTCGTTGGATCTGGATCGTCGTGAATCCTATATACAAAGGTGTTTGTCGATGGCTCTCCGCTCTTGGAACGTCCAATAAAGGCTGCTACGCTTCGGTTGGCCAGCAGCATGAATTCTTCAATAAGCTTATTGGCGTCCTTACCTACTTTGAAGTAGACACCCTGCGGTTTGTTGGCTTCGTCTAAGTGGAACTTCACTTCCTTTTTATCGAAAC
>CBFHHP010000009.1:13189-16286 GCA_965655745.1 uncultured Schleiferiaceae bacterium | reverse complement strand
CTCTGGCAACATAGGCACCACACGGTCCACTAGGTAAACACTGGTAGCGCGTTCAACGGCTTCGTCGTCTAAAATTGACCCCGGTGTTACATAATGACTCACATCCGCAATGTGCACGCCCACTTCCCAGTTGCCGTTTTCCAGCTGTTGCAAACTCAAGGCGTCATCAAAATCCTTAGCATCTGCTGGGTCAATGGTGAAGGTGGGCACCGCTCTAAAATCGCGGCGGTTTTGTACAATCTCTTCTTCTTTAATGGAAGTATCTAACGTATTGGCTTCTTGTTCTACCTCTTCAGGGAACTCGTACGGCAACCCGAACTCTGCAAGTACTGCATGAATCTCTGTATTGTGTTCGCCAGCGTTTCCGAGCACCTTAATAATCTCACCAAAGGGAGAGCTGGCCTTCTCGGGCCAATCCACAATGCGGGCGATGGCCTTTTGTCCGTGCTCTACGCCATTTAGCTTCTCTTTTGGAATGAAGATGTCGACGAGCATTTTTCTAGAAGACGGCACTAAAAAACCAAAGTGCTTACCCATCTCGATAGTTCCAACAAAGTCAGTTGTTTTACGCTCCACGATTTCAACAATCTCGCCTTCGAGTTTCTTTCCTCCCCGACGGGCAAATAAGCTAACCCGAACTTTATCACCGTTTAGCGCCTTGTTCAGGTTTGCTGAACGAATGAGAATGTCTCTTTCTGTATCGGGGCTAACCACATAGGCATTCCCGTTGCTCGCCATATCCACGACTCCTTCGGTGTAGATGGCGTTATATTTCAATTTGTACCTCCCCCGGTCGACCATGATGATCTTGCCTGCGCGCTCCATGTCGCTCAGGGCCATCTCGATCTTGGCCTTCACCATAGCTGGTTTGTAACCGAGTTGAGCTGCGAGTTGCTTGTAGTTGAATTTTCGGGTAGGGTACTTGCGAAAAACAGTTTCAAGATCGTGAGCATACTTCTTAACGTCTATGCTCTGAGAGCGCTTATTCGCTCTCCTGTTGTGTTTTCTTGCCATAATCTAAAAGTACGGCCTTTATCCCAGTCCCTACTTAGCTTATCGTTAATTGTTGCTAACTTGAAGGAAAGAAATTTTAATCTTTTTCTACCCTCCAGGCAACCATCGACCTAGAAAGACTCGTCTTGTATACAGAAAGCCACCTAACCATGGAGCAATTGCTCGACGCTTGCAGAAAGGGCAATAGAAAAGCCCAGAAGGAGCTATACCAGCGAATGTCGCCGGTGTTAATGGGGATATGCAAACGTTATTTGAACAGACGAGAAGAAGCTGAAGAAGCACTTGGAAATGCCTTCCTAAAAATCTTTACTAAGCTGTCCGATTATAAAGGAGAGGGAAGTTTTGAGGGATGGATGAAGAAGATCACTGTAAGAGCCTGCTTGGATTTTTTAAGAGCTCGAAACAGTCCCTTCGCCCAAGAATGGGATGTTGAAGTTCCCGACCAGCCCGGAGGACTGGATGAGGCCGAATATTTGGTCTTCCTGATCCAAGCCCTTCCGGTAGGCTACCGAACGGTCTTTAACCTTTATGCCATAGAGGGATATAAGCACCACGAAATAGCCGACATGCTAGCCATCAGCGAGGGCACCAGTAAAAGCCAACTGAGTAAGGCCCGAAAGATTCTCCAAAACCAAGTAACACAAGAAAGAAAGAAGAGTTAATTATGAACGGTTTAGACAACAAATTCAAGCAAGGCCTCGAGGATTATACCTCGCTACCTTCTCCTGCAGTGTGGGAGAATATTGAGGCGGCCCTTGATGCTGAGCAGGGCAAGAAAGCCACGCGGGCCGTTCCTATGTGGGGCTGGGCGAGCACGGCGGTTGCTTCTATCGCATTGGCATTATTATTGCTCCCTTTTAGTTCTCCTACCCCTTATAATCCTCGTACGGAACCAACTCAAACAGAAGAAATTTCTGCTCCGTCTCCTAGCCTAGCTGATTTCTTTGAGTTGGCCGTAGAGGAACCTACTCCAGAAGTATTTCCTGAAAACAACGCACCAAAAGCCACACCGGCAAACCACCGAAAGCTTTCTCCAGCTTGGGAAAATGCACTCGAAGAGGAAGAATTAGAATTGGCTGTAGAAGCAGATTTCCTTCCTTTTGATCGCGTTCAAGCAGAATGGATCCAAGAACCCGTTAAGGTCATCATCGACTATAAAGATGCCCAGGTTACCGATAATCTTGCTGAGGTAAGCACTCTAAATGAATCCACATTACTTGAAAAAACTACAGGTGCCGCTGCACGCTTAGTAGGAGAAAATATTGCCCGATTGGTAGGTCAAGGTGCCGTGAATTGGGAAGTAGCAAAGAGCCGTTACAATAGAATGGCAACAGTAGGTAAATCAACAACCCCTAAAAACAATATCAAATGAAGAAGAATGTAACCGCCGCAATGCTCGGCCTGGCTTATCTAGCCCTTGGATTGAGCATGAGCGCAAACAGCACTGGTGAACTCACTTTTGCTGAAGCATTGCCAAATCTCTCATACGAAAGTGTAGAAATTAATGATTGCCGTGAAGAACTACGTGCTAAAGACAGCGCCGAATTGGCCGCCTTTTACAACTCTAATACAAGAGATACTAACGAGGTGAAAGTGGAGATTGAAGGGATTGATCCAGAGAGTGGACTGATTGAAGCCATCACCGAGATTGTGACTATTAGTACCACAGAAGCTACTAAGCTGGCTGCTCAGATTGTAGAAATTGAAGCCTTGGTAGAGGCCGGTACACTCACCGAAGAAGAAGGCGAGGAGCGCATTGAAGAACTTGAGGAAAGTTTTGAAGCACGAATGGAAAGTTTTGGTGAAAGCATGGAGGCTTGGGGCGAAGAGTTCGGCGAAAGAATGGAAACTTGGGGCGAAGAGTTCAGCAAGAAATGGGAGCAACGTTCTGAGGATCTTGAAAAGAGCATCGAAGACGGAGTGGCTAGTGATTTAGATATCAAATTAGATTTTGATCAAGAAGTGCCTGAAGCGCCAGAAATCCCAGAAACATCTAAAAAGAAGAAAAAGTCGAACAATACAAAGTTTGACAGTTTTGAGTTTCACATGGGAGCCAATTCGTTTCGCACCATGCAGGGAGAGG
>CBFHHP010000009.1:10815-13090 GCA_965655745.1 uncultured Schleiferiaceae bacterium | reverse complement strand
CGACCATGACTGAGGATATCCTTAACCACTGGGAGAGTATCAATACCCGCTTCGTTTTCAATAATAAAAGAAAAATCGGGGGTGCAGCAAGCCCGTTGATATTGAGTTCTGGAGTTGCTTTTGAAATTTTAGGATTCAGCTTCAACAATGACAACACTATCGCTAAAGTTGAGCAACCTAGCGGTCCCTCTACTACTGAGATCGTGCCAATTACAGGAATGACAGATGTTCGTAGAAACCGATTCGACCAACTATATGTTGAGGTTCCTGCAATGCTTGAGCTTGATTTCAGCCCTCGTGGAAAAGTAGATAAGAGCCTAAGTTTTGGTCTAGGTGGGTATGCCGGTGTTCGATTAACAAGCCAAAACCTTAACCTTGGGTCAGATTCAGAAGGAGATAGACTTCAAGTGATTACTAATAGCAACTACAACACACATTTGTTCCGCTACGGATTACAAGCGCAACTAGGCTTAAAAAGCTGGAAGGTAACGGGCCGCTTGGATGCGCGTACCTTATTCCAAGAAGATGCATTTAACGAAGATGTATACGTAGGTTCTTTGACTTTAGGTTATGCTTTCTAATCGAATGTCTAAAGTTTAACAAAACCATGAAGGTCTGAAGGCGAATGTTTTCGGACCTTTATTTTACCCTACAAACCCCTAACCCATGAAAAGTCTTCATTTAAGCACCCTGTTATTCTTGGTCCAATTGGCCCATGCGCAAGAACTCAACCCGCTTCGCGAATTAACTGTTCCAAGTGCCCCGGAAGGGTACAGAGTAGATGGCACGCTTGAAGACTTCGAATATGCGACGGCTTTACCTTTTGAGCTCTTCAATGAAATGGATCCCGACCCAAACGGTACACCCCCGGTCTTGACAAAAGCTTGGGTCATGCGCGATGAAGAAGCCCTAATCATAGGTTTTGAGTGCCCTTTGGTCGACAGCACACACTTAAGAGCAAACGTACAGCCACGTGATGAGGCGTGGGGCGATGACTTTGTAGGGGTAACAATGGATCTTTTCGGCGATATGCGTAACACCATTTTTATTGCATCCAATGCCCATGGCGTTCAGATCGATTTACGCAACAACAATCCGACTATTGAAAGTGAAGAAATGTTTGATATCGGATATAACATCACTTATGAAAGCGCCGCGAAAATCAAGGGTAATACATGGTACTTAGAGATGCGCATTCCTTTTAGTTCGCTCCAATTCGAAAACAAAGACCAACAACGCTGGCGCATCGGTTTTTTTAGAGAATATTATGTAGGTGCGCAGGTGCATCGAGCTGTAAGTATGAATAGGGATTTTAACAATCCCTGTTTCGATTGTCAATTCAACGACTTTTTACTTCTCGATAATATCCGCAGTTCTGCACGTCGCGATATTTTACCCTATGTGCTAGGCGGCGTCCCTCTTGAAGGACGAAATATGGGAAGTCTTCAAGGAAAAATAGGACTTAGCGCCTTCTACGGATTAAATTCGCAGAACTCTGTTGAAATGGCTGTTAACCCCGACTTCTCCACAGTCGAAAGTGATGCAGCACAGGTAGATGTAAACTCCGCTACCAGTCTTTTCTACCCCGAGCGCAGACCCTTCTTCAACGAAGGCGCCGATCTTACCGCAACGAGCATGAATCTTTTTTATTCAAGGACCATCGCCAACCCGGCTGGAATGATGAAGTATTTGGGACAAGGGAAAAAAGTGCGCACTTATGCCCTTGCAGGATATGACCTTAATTCGCCCTACCTAGTGCCCGGAGAAAATAGGGATGTCGTAGGTTCCGCAGGTCAGAGCTATGCCTCAGTGGTTCGATTTAGCGTGCCGCGAAAAGACGGTGAAAACTTTGGTATTATCAGTACGAATAGAATTTACCAGGGCGGGGGGAGCGGCCATCTAAATGCTATTACAGTGCGGGAAAACATCGGGAACAGCTGGCGCTTCAACGGCGAATATGCTTGGAGTCACACCGCTGAGCCAGATACCAACTGGATCACAAGCACGGAAACCTTTGGCAATTACACAGCCGCCACTGACGGCGAGATTTTCTCTGGATATGCATTCTCCCAGTCCTTGCAGCGTACTAAAATGAATTGGGGAACAGAATTTAATTGGAACCATGCTTCACAGACCTTCCGTGCAGATATGGGATTCGTTCCCATCAACAACCGTCATGACTTTGGTGGTGGACAGCGCTATATAGGCCGTCCAAACGGAAAGCTCCTAAAGTTCTATCAAGTATTTATCGGCGGAAACGGCAATATAACCCCAA
>CBFHHP010000009.1:6407-10717 GCA_965655745.1 uncultured Schleiferiaceae bacterium | reverse complement strand
AAAGGACTGTGGAAGAGTCAAACCTTAAATACTGAATACAATTTCCAATTCGCCCAAAACTTCGCCCTAGGAGGTGGCATTATGCACGGATTCATGGAAGAGTTTGAGGGTGTTGTGTTACTTAATATGACAAGAGCGTGGAACTGGATAAGCTGGAGCCCGGATCAGGCTGTACGTCTAAATATGTACATCAATCCAGGAGAATTTGTCGCTTACAATACGGGGGTGCCTAGGATAGGACAAGGGCTCAATTCTGGTATTACAGCAAACTTTCAAATCGCCGGCAAACTTCAAGCAAACTTCAATGGAAATTATAGCTCACTATATGAAGAAACTGGAGGTGCAAAAATTTATAGTGGTTGGATCTGGCGGAGTGTCGTTCGCTACAACATGAGCCGATTCGTACAAGCGCGATTGATCACACAGTGGAACCAATTCAACAATTCCTACCTAGTCCAACCGCTGCTGCAATACCAGCCTTCTCCATTTACCATAGTGTACATCGGCTCATCTACCGCCTACGATGGCAGCCCAATTACGCAAATCTTCGCTAAAGCACAGGTGACCTTTAGGCCGTTTAAATAATACCCTACCTGTGAAAGCAAGCTCAGGTCGCAGGGCATAAAAAAAGCCCCTCACTCTCGTGAAGGACTTTCATCGTTACCCGACTAGGACTCGAACCTAGAATAACGGTACCAAAAACCGGTGTGTTGCCATTACACTATCGGGCAATCATCCCCTTTGGGGACGGCAAATATAGTCCAAATGGCAAAATGCGAAAAACAACCAAGGAAAATTTTGTGGTTTAACAATGATTTCAGGGCTACGGGGCTGTGTTTTTCTTATTTTCGGGGCAATTACTGAATACGGGATGCACATAATCCCGCTAAACAAGCAGAATACGTGAATTACAATAAGCTCAATACAATCGCTGGGTGGGCGGTATTTGCCATCGCCACGATTACTTATTTCATGACTATCGAGCCTACAACCAGCTTCTGGGATTGTGGGGAATACATCGCAACATCCGTGAAGCTTCAGGTGGGCCACCCTCCAGGTGCGCCTTTCTTCCAGTTGATGGGTAACCTCTTTGGCCAATTCGCTGGTTCCCCAGAGAACCAAGCCTTGATGGTGAATGCTTTGAGTGCACTTTCGAGCTCGTTCAGCATTTTGTTCCTCTTTTGGACCATCACGGCGCTTTCTGCAAAACTTTTGGGCGGAAGAGAAAACCTAGACAATGCGGGCATCATCGCAGTACTCGGTGCGGGTGCTGTAGGCGCATTGGCTTACACGTTCTCGGACAGCTTCTGGTTCTCTGCAGTAGAAGGCGAGGTGTATGCCATGAGCTCCTTCTTTACCGCAGTAGCCTTCTGGGCAGTACTCAAATGGGAGCAAGCGGTGGATACCGATCCTACTAATGCCAACAAGTGGTTGCTGCTTATCGCTTATTTGGTGGGACTTTCAGTAGGTGTTCACATCCTTGTATTCTTGACCATTCCTGCAATTGGAATGATCTACTACTTCAAAAAATACCCAAACCCGACGCGCAACGGATTCATTATCGCAAATGGCGCAAGTATTGCAATTCTGGGTCTTGTTTTTGCCTTCATCATTCCTATCGTATTGAAGTTGTTCAGCACATTGGAAATCACCTTCGTCAACAACTTTGGCTTACCGTTCCACTCAGGGACAGTAGCTGCTACGCTCATCCTGGTGGGGGCTGTTGTCTTCGGAGTGCTTTGGACAGCTCGCAAAGAAAAGCCGTTGGCACAACAAGCTGTTTTGGCAGTAATGCTCATTGTAATGGGCTACTCAACGTTCATCATCTTGGCCATCCGCTCAAATGCGAACACGCCAATCGACGAGAACAACCCGGAAGATGCGATGTCACTCTTGGCCTACTACAACCGTGAACAATACGGTGATTGGCCTATTCTTTACGGTAAGTCTTTTAACGCGCCTTACGACCGCACAGAGCCGTTTGATGATGGCAAGCCGGTCTACCAGAAAGGGTTTGCTGTGATGAAAGGCCCTAAGCAGGTGACTGCATTCAAACTTCGTAGCGAAGCTGAAGCGTACGTTTCAGAAAATGGCGGCAATTTGAAAATTGACGCCAAATATTTGATGACGGACGATAAGAAGGCCAGCAAGCCTAATTACGATCCTAAATACATGGGCTTCTTCCCGAGAATCTGGAACGACGACCCACAGTACAAGCAGAACTACATCAACATCATGGGCATTAAAAACCCAGATGCGCCGATCTCGTTTGCACAGCACGTGAAGTTCTTCTTCCAATACCAAGTGGGCACCATGTACTTCCGCTACTTCATGTGGAACTTCTCGGGTCGACAAAACGACGCACAACACCGAGGAGAATTGACCAAAGGGAACTGGATTACCGGTATTCCATTCATAGATAGCATCCGATTGGGAAGTCAGGACAATTTGCCTGAATCGTGGAAAAACAATCCGGCGCGAAACACCTACTTTATGTTGCCGTTCCTTCTAGGAATCTTTGGGCTTTGGTACCAATACAAGAAAAACAACAAGGATGCTTGGGCCGTAACGCTCTTCTTCCTGCTCACAGGTTTGGCTATTGTTGTCTACACCAACCACAAGCCTTACGAGCCGCGCGAACGTGATTATGCCTTCGTGGGTTCCTTCTATGCCTACGCCATATGGATTGGTATTGGAGCCCTTGGTTTGTGGGATACCCTGCGTACCAAGATGAGCCCAATGTTGGCCTCTTACCTCGTTGTGGGTGTAACCATGCTTGCTGTGCCTGTTCGTATGGCAGCGGAAAACTGGGACGACCACAACCGTAGCAACAGATATACTGCACGCGATATTGCTAAGGCATATCTCGACAGCTGTGAGCCAAATGCAATTCTCTTCACCAATGGTGATAATGATACGTTCCCGTTGTGGTATGTTCAAGAAGTGGAAGGCTACAGAACGGATGTCCGCGTTGTCAACTTGAGTCTCCTGAATACCGATTGGTACATCGACCAGCAGCGTCGTGCCGCTTACGATGGTGAAGCCGTGCCGTTCAGCTTTGACTGGAACCAATACGTTCAAGGAACGCGCGATGTCCTTTACTACCGCGACCTTGGTGTAAAGGGCCGTTGGGACGTGAAGGACTTCGTTCAGTTCACCAAGCGCGACGATGCTCAGGTGAAATTCAAAACTTCAGGCAATAAAGAATTGCCGTTGTACCCGCAGAAGAAGTTGCGCATCAACATCGACAAGGACGCAGTTTTTGCCAATGGTGTAGTAGATGTAAAAGACAGCGCAAGCGTTGTGGACTACATCGACTGGGATTGGAAATCAAACGTAATTACCAAGCGTGATTTGATGGTGATTGATCTCATCGCAAACAACAACTGGGAACGTCCAATCTACTTCTCAATTACCGTTGGAAACAGCCCTAAGTCTTATTTTTGGCTGAATAATTACTTCCGCCTAGAAGGTATGGCCTACCGCTTTGTGCCTGTTTACACACCGAGCAACACGCAAGGCATCGACTACGGTAAAGTGGATACAGATATCATGTACGATAACTTGATGAACAAGTTTGCCTACGGAAACATGGAGCTGCCTGATGTATATTTAGACGAGACGAACCGTCGCTTGAGCTACAACCTCCGTACTATTTTCGGCCGCCTAGCGAACGAATTAACCAAGGAGGGTCAGAATGCTAAAGCAGTCGAAGTGCTCGACTTCGCGATGGAAAAAATGCCGGCCGAGAAGTTCGGTTACAACTACTTCCTCTTCGGAATTATTGATTCGTACTACCGCGCCGGAGCAACGGACAAAGCACGTCAGTTGACCAATGACTTTGCAGACTTCCTCGATAGCGAATTGGCTTACTACGAAGGTTTAGATCGCGAAGACCGTAAGCGCATGAGAAACGAGTGGAACACCGATCTCCAGTTTTATGGTATGCTTTTGCGCAACATACAGATGCACGATCAGGAGAATCAGCAAAACTTCTACCAGCGCTATGCTGCCATCGCGCAGAGCTTTCAGTAGGGGTTAGAAAAAATTAATGACTACCCCCGCGCCGATGGCGCGGGGGTTTTTTATGCCCAAAATTTTTTGGGCCTCTTTACCCGAAATCGAGCTGCATGCGCTTGATCCGCTCTACAAGGCTTTCGTTGCCCATGGTCTCGCGCAATCGGTCCACAAGGATTGGGAATGCCAAAGGAGTGGGCTTGTCGATATGGTTGAATACAGTCTCCTGGTTGGCAATGCGCTCGAGGGCGGCACGCATGCGCGCCTCCTCCAACTGGAACTCGTGCACCTCA
>CBFHHP010000009.1:0-6308 GCA_965655745.1 uncultured Schleiferiaceae bacterium | reverse complement strand
TCATAGGCTTGGCGTAGAAGGAGGTTGTCCGGATCATAATCGCGGAAGACCTCATACATCAGCTTGGTGCTGTTGATGAGCTGTTTGGTGGTGATGTTTTTGCCTGGGTATCCTGTAAATACGAGGCCCGAAATCTGGGCGATGTCTCGGAATCGGCGTTGCATCATCTCGCTTTCATTGAGGCTGCTCACCAAATCCTCTCGAAGGTGTTCTAGAGAGAATATATCGCTGTCCAGACCGTCTTCTATGGGTATGGGCTGATCGCTGTAGAGCTCGAAGCCGTAATCGTTCATGGCAATGCTAAAGGTCTGCTTTCCGAAATGACCTAGGCGGTAGGAAAGCAAGGAAGCCAACCCTTCGTGCACCAGTCGCCCTTCGAAGGGATATACAAACAGGTGGTGGCCCTCTTTGTCCTCGAGGTACTCGATGAGGAATTGGTTCCTAGTAGGCACAGCAGACCGCTCCTTCTGCAAGGAAATGATAGGTTGCACAAGGGCAAGCTCTGGGTCTTCAAAGGAATCTCGCGTGGCCGATTCCTCTAGTTTTTCCCTCAAAAAATAGCCCAGCTCAGCACTGAGTGGCATGCGTCCGCCCATGTACGAAGGGACTTGTCCTTTCTTCTGCTTGGAGAGCCTAACGGTGGCCTCCACCCCTTTGAACCGAACGAGCTCCAAGCACCTTCCAGCAAACCAAAAGGCGTCACCAGGAATAAGTTTGGAGATGAAATATTCTTCGACTTGGCCTAGGAATTTGCCTTTCTGAAGCTTCACCTTGACCATCGTAGAACTTACAATGGTGCCGATGTTGAACTTGTGGCGCATGCTGACCTTTCGCGAAATGACTCTGTACACGCCCTCTTCAACAACAACCTTGTGAAAGTCGTCGTAACTCTCGAGGCTCTCGCCGCCGCGAACAATAAAGTCCAAGCACCAATTCCATTCCTCATCACTCACCGAAGCAAAGCTGGTCGTTCCACGAACCTCAGCGAGCAATTCTCCGCTTCTAAAGCCGTCGCTCACCGCGAGGGTGACCATGTATTGGATCAACACGTCCAAGCTCCTTAAATAGGGCATTCTGTCCTCGTTGGCCTTCTCATCGACCGCCTTCCTCAGTGCTGCACATTCCAACAGCTCCAAACTGTGCGTGGGCACAAAGTGAATCTTTGAGGTTGCCCCTGGCCGGTGGCCCGATCGACCCGCACGTTGCACGAACCTACTGACCCCCTTGGGCGATCCTATTTGCACAACGCAGTCTACCGGCCTAAAATCGACCCCTAAGTCCAAAGAAGAGGTACAGACGACTGCCTTCAGCCGGCCGTCGTACAAGGCCTCTTCCACCCAAGCGCGCACCTCTTTCGAAATGGCACTGTGATGCATGGCCAATATACCCGCCAATGAAGGGTCCGCAGCCAAAATCTGCTGGAACCAAATCTCAGCCTGCGCACGAGTGTTGGTGAATATCAACGTGCTCTGATTCTCGTGGATGAGCGGCACCACCTGATCTAGCAATCGTATACCCAAGTGCCCAGCCCACGGCAAGGTCTCCACTTCCTCGGGCAACACAGGCTCAATGACCAATGACTTTTCAATATTGGCTTTAATGATCTGCGGCTCCGCGCTCGGTTCGGCGCCCATAAGGATCTCCATGCTCTCCTCCATGTTGCCGATGGTGGCACTAATGCCCCAAGTGCGCAATTCTGGCTGAAGCGCTCTAAATTTTGAGAGGAACAATTCACACTGGACCGCTCTTTTGCTGCCCATCAGCTCGTGCCATTCGTCAATAACGACAGCGCGCAGATTCTTAAAGAGCTTCGCATAGCCCTTGTTGCTGAGCATCACATGGATACTTTCAGGCGTAGTGATTAATATCTGGGGGAGCTTCTTCTTTTGCGCCTGCTTGACTTTCTGCGTACTGTCTCCAGTTCGTACACCCACCTCCCATTCTGCGCCTAAGGCCTGAACCGCACGCTCTGCGCTCTGATGAATCTCCTTCGCTAGTGCACGGATTGGCGTGATCCAAATAAGTTGAACGCCATCGCACGACTTAGGATTCGTCTTCATACGCTCTACGCCCTCGGCGATGGCCGGCAACAGCAGCGAATAGGTTTTACCGCTACCTGTTGGAGCATTGACTAGACCACACCCGCCGTCGAGGTAAGTGCTCCATGCTTGCAATTGAAACGGGAAGGGCTTCCAACCTTGGTCAGAAAACCAGCTGCGGCATCTATGAAGCGCTCCCGCAAAAGACATTTAGCCTTTAATTTTTGCGACGAGCCACTGGAATTGGTCCAAGAATTTTGGGTAATTCAGATTGAAGTGCTCTTCAGAAGGGTTGCCGCTCTCGTCAAAGAGGTTTCCGGCGCCACTCACTTTTAGGTTGTTCGGCAGTAAAATACCGCCCACGTACAGCGCCCAAGAATGGAAGACGTGCCATGCGTTTAACCCACCAAAGGGGCCTGAACTCACTGTTACGGCTGCCATTGGTTTTAGGTCGTATTCTGGACGGAAGTAATCTAAGGCGTTCTTCATGGCGCCCGGCATTCCACCATTGTATTCTGGGAAGACAAAGAGCAACCCATCAGCGTCATTTAACGCAGCGCGGAGCATTTCGATCTGAGGGATCTCGCGACCGGTATCAAAGTTTGGAAAATCTAATTCGCGCAAGGAAATAACGGTAGCGGTCACACCCTCTCGGGCATTGAGCGCATCGCATAAGAATTTTGCAATCTTAGCAGAATTGGACCCGGAACGTGGGCTTCCTTGAATTACTGATATGTTCATTGTAGAGGCTTTTGTTTTCAAACAAGCCCTTAAAGAAAAAGGTTCTAGACCTTCTTTCCGAATTTTGGAACGCGGAAGTAATCAGAATTTGCATCCGGTGCATTTTTCAGGGCTTCTTCCTTCGGCAGCATACCTTGCGCTTGGTCATCGCGCATCACATCCGTGCTCTCGCTCATCTGTGTCAACGGCTCTACACCTTCAAGGTCTAAGGCGTCGATCTGCGCAACAAATTCAAGAATCTTGCCCATGTCGCCCTGCATCTCCTTTAGCTCTTCTTCGCTAAACTCAAGGCGGCTCAAATGTGCCAAATGTTTGATTTGTTCTAGACTGATGCTCATGCTTCTTTCTTTAGTCCAAAGGTAAGGCAACTTTCCCCTCGTGGCCCCAATTTTTCAAATCTTTAGCCAGCGCGAGGTAACAGCGATTACTTAATTCTTGTATTGGATTGTCCGATTCTAAATCGGGCCAAAACTCTCCCAAAACCTTGGAATCCACAAAGCCCAACGATGACTTCTCACCCCAGTCGCCTAAGCGAAACTTGCTTTGATAAATGCTCATCAAGACCACGGGCACGTTGTTGTCTACAGCCAGCTTAAACGCTCCGGCTTTGAAGGGCCCAACCAAATGCTTTTGCGGCGGAATTCCGCCCTCAGGATAAATCACGACGCTGTACCCGTCCTTAATGCGCTGGTCTGCATCGCGCATCGCTTGCTTGCGACCAGCGAATGAACTACGATCTACGGGAATGGAGGTTTGCTTGAAGAAATAACCAAATAAAGGCAGCTTCAAGAGCTCCGCCTTACCCATAAAAACCGCTGGAGACGGCGCTGCCAAAAAGGTCATTGGAATGTCCAAATCTGAAGCGTGATTCGCTGCCAATACATACGGCCCCTTGTGCTTTAAATCATACTTCTTTGGGCGCGGAATAATGCCCATTAAAAGCAAGTAGATCCAAGACCATATTTTGCCAATCTTAAAAAAGACGCTATATTTGGCTCCAGGACGGGCAAAGAGCAGCAATGGTAGCAATAACAGCAGTATAGATGTTAGTGCGCAGAAGTAATACCAAATGTGATGTATGTAACTCCAGAATTTTCTCACGGCGCTAAATGTAATATATATCACATAGTTAACCATTGTCATCTGATAAATTTGAGTTCAAATACAGCAATAGCCTAAGCGATGAAAAACCTATTCCTAGTACTCTTTTTGATTTCTGGTCTTCTCAAAGCCCAAAGCACATTCCCCTTCGATATTGTTTTAGAAGCGGTAAACGTTTCCGGAGCACCTGGACTACAGTCCTACTGCAAGGCGGAACATAATGGAGATTGGCTCATCCTTGGCGGTAGAACAGATGGGCTCCACCAGCGTCAGCCTTGGCAAGCTTTTGATGCCGCAGGACACCACTTAAACGCCGTGGTCATACATCCAGATTCTTCCTCCGTTCATTGGGCCCCTCTTAACGGACTAAACAACGATACTCTCGAGGCTCAATTGAGTGGAACCAACGCAAATTTTACCCAAGTGGGTGATTACTTATACATTGTTGGCGGTTACGGACTGTCCGCTGGCTCTGTGCACATCACCCACCCTATGTTGACCGTTGTAAATATTCCCTCAGCCATTGCCTCGATCAAATCTAACGGCACTTTAGACAGTTCAGACTTTGCCTTCTTTTCAGATGAAGATTTCGCAGTGACCGGCGGTAAACTCATGTATCTTGATGGCAAATTTTGGTTGGTTGGGGGGCACCGATTCGACGGTCAATATAACCCGATGGGACACAACACTTACACCCAAAGCTATACGGAGGAAATATTGCCTTTTACCGTGAGCGGGACCTTCCCCAATCTGACCATTTCGAAATTGGATCCAATTGTCGATACCGACGAATTACACCGCCGGGATTATAACGTTACCTACATGAGTGACGGCTCCGGCTACTACTTCAATATTTGGTCTGGAGTCTTCCAAAAAACCGCCGATCTTCCCTACCTAAACGCTGTAGAAATTCGCGACACTAACCTCAACTCAGTACTCAACTTTAGCCAGTACCTCAACCACTACCACTGTCCGTCTTTATCGCTCTACGGTCAAGATCAGGGTGCTATGTATACGGTATTCTTTGGAGGAATTGCACAGTATTACTATTCAAACGGGACCATGATGCAGGACAACAATGTTCCGTTCGTCAACACTATAGGTATCGTTGAAAAACGTGCAGGAGTCTATTCTGAAACGAAGTCTAGTACTACTATGCCTGGGCTTTTGGGTGCAGGTGCAGAGTTCTTTTTAGACAAGGAATTAGTGCAAAACCACCACATACTGCAGGCCGACTCTATTGGTACAGACACCACGTGGACAGGATACATTTACGGCGGCATCTCGTCGCCAGCGGCCAATGTGTTTTTTGGCGGCATGACCAATCAAAGTTCAGCAAGCTCCGCCATTTACAGGGTTGGATTAGTGCGCAACAGTGGATTAAGCTTAAATGAAGAATTGCCAGAATCAACCTTAGAATTATTGGTTGCTCCAAACCCTTCGAAAGAACTCCTTATGGCACAATTCAGAGCTGTTAAAAACGGCACCGCCAACTACAGGGTTATTAGCCCCCAAGGAAAGGTGATTGCTAAAGGTTCTCAAAAAGTGGAAGTAGGCAAAAATCTACTTGACCTAGGCAATTTGAAGGCGGCTGCAGGCAACTACATTCTTCAAGTTGAGGCCGAAGGTCAGCAACAACAAATTCAATTTAATTGGAACTAGAAGCCTAGCTTTTCGCGTACCCTAGATAAGGTAGCCGCCGCTACGGGTCGTGCTTTCTCTGCACCTACCTTCAAAGCGGCCATAACCTCATCCGGATTGGCCATGTAGTGATCGAATTTCTCGCGGGCCTCGCCAAATTCTTCCAAGACGAGCTCTAACAGTGCTGTTTTTGCATGTCCGTAGCCAAAGTTCCCGCCGCGATATTTTGCTGCTAAATCAGCGATCTGTTCGTCCGTTCCCAAGAGTTTGTAAAGGGCAAAAATATTACACGTCTCTGGGTCTTTAGGGTCTTCAAGAGGTGTAGAATCTGTTTGAATACCCATGATCTGCTTCTTCAGCTGCTTCTTCGGCAAGAAGACATCGACCACATTTCCGTAGCTCTTGCTCATCTTGCGACCGTCGGTACCTGGGATAGTCATTACAGATTCTGAAATCTTCGCTTCCGGCAACACAAAGGTCTCACCGTATTTGTGATTAAAACTTGAAGCCAAATCGCGCGTGATCTCCAAATGCTGTTTTTGGTCCTTCCCTACAGGAACTACATGTGCGTCGTACAACAAGATGTCCGAAGCCATCAGCACGGGGTAGTCAAACAAGCCCGCGTTTACATCGCTCAGGTTGTTGCTCTTGTCCTTAAAGCTGTGTGCATTGGCCAGCATCGGATACGGCGTAAAACAGTTCAAGTACCAAGTCAGCTCCGTACATTCCGGCAAATGACTCTGTGCGTAGAAGACTACTTTTTCAGGATCCAGCCCACAAGCCAAC
>CBFHHP010000008.1:44626-47605 GCA_965655745.1 uncultured Schleiferiaceae bacterium | reverse complement strand
AGCGATCCATGATGGCCTTCATTTTTTCTTGGTAGCCAAGAACGCGGCCGTTGGTTGCTAGATACTGCTCTTTATCAAAGGCCTCACCAAAGCGTTTTGCAGCTTTCTTGACCTCTTTCTCGATCTTCTGACGAATCTTCTCAACATGGTCTTCAATCAAAACATCCGCGCGGTAGCGTTTTTTGCTGTCTTTGTTGTCAATGAGAGGATCATTAAAAGCATCAACGTGGCCAGAGGCTTTCCATGTAGTTGGGTGCATAAAAATGGCAGAGTCAATTCCGACAATATTCTCGTGCATTTGTACCATGGCACCCCACCAATAGGCTTTGATGTTGTTTTTGAGTAATGCCCCACATTGACCATAATCGTATACAGCGCTTAATCCGTCATAGATTTCGCTGCTTTGAAATATGAATCCATACTCCTTGGCGTGGGAGATTACGTTTTTGAATTGATCATCAGCCATTATAAAGAGGTATTAAACCGTTTGTAACAAAGGAATGAGATTGGTGAAAAATAATTTCACTGCAATCGCGAGCAAGATAATACCGAAAACTTTGCGAAGCACGCTCAATCCTCCGGGTCCGAGAATACGTTCTAGGCGTTCGGTATTCTTAAGAACCGCATAAACTACTATCATGTTGGCAACGATGGCAATGATGATGTTGATATTGTCAAATTCCGCCTGCAGCGAGTCTAAGGAGGTCATTGAGCCTGCGCCAGCGATGAGCGGGAAAGCAATAGGTACAATTGAAGCAGTGCTTGGACTTTCCTCTTTATAAAGAGTGATACCGAGTATCATTTCTAGTGCTAAGAAGAAAATCACAAAGCTCCCCGCAATGGCAAAGCTTTGCACATCAACTCCCAATAGGTTTAATATGCTTTCTCCAACAAAGAGAAAGACTATCATAATGATACCTGCAACAGTGGTTGCCTTCTCACTTTGGACGTGGCCAACCTTCTTGCGTAAACTGACAATAATTGGAATACTACCAGGAATATCAATGACAGCGAAAAGAATCAAAAAAGCACTCAGTGCATCGTTAATGTTAAATCCCACGGTGTTTAGTTTTTTGGCAAAATTAGCTTCTTTACGTTCAAAAATCCGCGGAAGTCTTCGTTAGTTTTGTAGCATGATTGATATCGATAACAAATTGCTTTCAACAGACCTTTTCAAAAAGGAATTTGTTTGTAACCTCAGTGCCTGTAAAGGTGCTTGTTGTGTGGAGGGCAATGCCGGTGCCCCTGTGGAAGAAGAAGAGGTGGCCATTCTAGAATCGATTTACCCAAAGATCAAGCCGTATCTAACTGAAAAAGGCATTCGAGAGATCGAAAAAGTGGGTACTTCTGTTGACGGTCTTGGCGAAAAGGAAACACCTATAATCGGAGGTAAGGAATGCGCATACACGGTGTTCAGTAAAGATGGTGCGGCGCATTGTGGCATCGAGAAGGCCTACAATGAAGGTGTTATTGATTGGAAGAAACCGATTTCATGTCATCTTTATCCGATTCGTATCGCTCGCTACACAGATTTTGAGGCTTTGAACTATGACCGCTGGTCAATATGTTCGGCGGCCTGCTCTTTGGGTGAGGAATTAAAAGTGCCAGTCTACAAGTTTTTGAAAGATCCTTTAATCAGAAAATACGGTCCAGCTTTCTATGAAAAAGTGGAAATAGCGGCCGATTTAATTGAGAAAAACGGGCTTAAAAAGTCTTAACTGTAGAAATCTTCAGGCACTTATCGGCTCAGTCCCAATAGCAGTCAACAGCGAGGGCCGTATTCAATAATTTTTCGTTGTTAATAACTACGGGAAAAACCCAAATAGTGGTTCTTGTTATTGGTGTAAATCGTGGCCATGTTTGTATAGGCCGTTCAGCTACGGACACGTATTGAACATCCTACTCCGCTGAAAAACCAAAAACATAATTAGTTGGAAATCAACACATTAACAATTGTTAATGCGGACTTCCGACCTTAAAATTTTTGCTTAATGCAACAGGAACCAATTTTACAAGACAACAAAAACAGGTTTGTGATTTTCCCAATCCAGCACAGCGATATTTGGGATTGGTACAAGAAGCAGGAAGCTTCATTTTGGACAGCGGAGGAAATCGATTTGCACCAAGACGTTGTGGACTGGAAAAAGCTAAATGACGACGAGCGTTACTTTCTTAAGCACATCTTAGCATTCTTCGCGGCTTCTGATGGTATTGTTAATGAAAACCTTGCAGAAAACTTTGTGAATGAGGTACAGTACTCGGAGGCAAAATTCTTCTACGGTTTCCAGATCATGATGGAAAACATCCACAGTGAGATGTACTCACTACTTATTGACACACTTGTGGACAACGATGCGGAGAAAGACGAATTATTCAATGCAATCGAGCGCTTTCCTGCCATCAAGAAAAAGGCAGATTGGGCGTTGCGTTGGATTGAGTCTGAATCATTCGCAGAGCGTTTGATTGCTTTCGCAGCGGTAGAGGGTATTTTCTTCTCGGGAGCTTTCTGTTCAATCTTCTGGATGAAGAAGAGAGGATTGCTGCCAGGATTGGCAACTTCTAACGAGTTTATTTCTCGTGACGAAGGTTTGCACCGGGATTTCGCTTGTCACTTGCACAACAACCACCTGGTGAACAAGGTGCCGGTAGAGCGCATCACTCAAATCATTACCGAAGCATTAGACATTGAGCGTGAGTTTATCACGGAATCATTGCCGGTGAATTTGATTGGAATGAATGCAAAACTGATGTCTGAATACCTTGAATTCGTGACGGATCACTTACTTGAAACACTGAATTGTCCGAAAGTATACGGTACTGCGAATCCATTTGACTTTATGGACATGATCTCATTGGAAGGAAAAACGAACTTCTTCGAGAAACGTGTTTCAGAATACAAGAAAGCAGGAGTTGGTGAGAGCCAAGAAGATCACAACTTCGACAATGCGTTTGGTGGCGACATGAGCTTCTAAACGAAAA
>CBFHHP010000008.1:37573-44527 GCA_965655745.1 uncultured Schleiferiaceae bacterium | reverse complement strand
AAAAAGAATACAAGAACACACCCAAGAGAATAAGCTATGATGCGCGTACTGAAAAGAGACGGAAGAAAGGAGGCGGTAAAGTTTGATAAGATTACTGCACGTATTGAGAAACTATGTTACGGATTGAGCGAATATGTAGATCCAGTAGCGGTAGCAAAGCGTGTAGTGGACGGCGTTTATGACGGCGTAACCACCTCTGAGTTGGATAATTTGGCTGCAGAAACTGCTGCGTCAATGACTATCAAACATCCGGACTACGCGAATCTCGCAGCAAGAATTGCCGTAAGCAACTTGCATAAGAGTACAAAGAAAAGCTTTTCGGAGACTGTTACGGATTTGTACGAATACATCAACCCAGAAACGGGCAAAAAAGCACCATTGATTGCTGATGATGTGTACGAAATCATTCAAGCGAATGCCGAATACTTGGATTCTCAGCTGATTTACGACCGTGATTTCTCCTACGACTATTTTGGGTTCAAGACACTTGAGCGTTCGTACTTGCTTCGCATGCACGGAAAGATTGTTGAGCGTCCTCAGCAAATGCTCATGCGTGTGAGTATTGGTATTCATAAAGACGATCTTGAGGGTGCCCTGGAGACCTATGAGTTGATGAGCAAGAAGTACATGACGCATGCAACACCAACGTTGTTTAATGCTGGTACGCCAAAACCTCAGATGAGCTCTTGTTTCCTTTTGACAATGAAGGACGACAGCATTGACGGTATCTACGACACTTTGAAGCAAACAGCCAAGATTTCGCAGAGTGCCGGTGGTATTGGATTGAGCATTCACAATATTCGTGCTACAGGATCATACATTGGTGGAACCAACGGTACTTCTAACGGTATTGTTCCAATGCTTCGTGTATACAACGATACGGCTCGTTACGTAGATCAAGGTGGCGGTAAGCGTAAGGGTTCGTTTGCTATTTATGTTGAACCATGGCACGCAGATATCTACGAGTTCTTGGATTTGAAGAAGAACCACGGTAAGGAGGAAATGCGTGCACGCGATTTGTTCTACGCAATGTGGATTCCTGATCTTTTCATGGAGCGCGTTGAGAAGAATGAAGAGTGGACGCTCATGTGTCCAAACGAATGCCCAGGTTTGTTCGATTGCCACGGTCAAGAGTTTGTAGACCTATACACCAAATACGAAAGTGAAGGAAAAGGTCGCCGTACGGTGAAAGCTCGTGAAGTATGGGCGAAAATCATGGAAAGCCAGATTGAAACTGGAACGCCATATATGCTTTACAAGGATGCTGCAAACTTGAAATCAAACCAGCAGAATCTTGGTACAATCCGTTCATCAAACTTGTGTACGGAAATCCTAGAATACACTTCACCGGATGAGGTTGCGGTATGTAACCTAGCGTCTATTGCGCTTCCAATGTTCGTCGAAGATGGGAAGTTTGACCATCAGAAATTGTACGATGTAACCTACAAGGTGACGTACAACTTGAATCAAGTGATTGACCGCAATTACTACCCAGTGGTTGAAGCAAGAAACTCAAACATGCGTCACCGTCCGGTAGGATTAGGTGTACAAGGGTTGGCTGATACATTTATCAAACTGCGTATGCCGTTCGACTCAGAGGAGGCAAAGGCATTGAACAAGGAGATTTTTGAAACTATGTATTTCGCGGCAGTGAGTTCTTCGAAAGACCAAGCTGTGAAGGATGGTGCCTATGAGACATACGAAGGCTCGCCAATCTCTAAGGGTCAGTTCCAGCACAATCTATGGGGCGTTAAAGATGAAGAACTTAGCGGTCGTTGGGATTGGAAAGAATTGCGTGAAGAAGTAGAAAAGCACGGAGTTAGAAACAGTTTGTTGATGGCACCAATGCCGACGGCATCGACGTCTCAGATTCTTGGAAACAACGAATGTTTTGAGCCTTACACATCGAATGTATACACCCGTCGTGTACTTTCAGGCGAATTCATCGTAGTGAACAAGCACCTATTGAACGATTTGATTGAATTGGGTCTGTGGAACGATGATATGAAGAATGCGTTGATGGCAACAAACGGTTCAGTGCAAAACATTGAAGGTGTGCCGGATAATTTGAAAGCCATCTACAAGACTGTTTGGGAAATCTCGATGAGAGACATTCTAGATATGGCAGCCGATCGTGGTATGTTCATTGACCAGAGCCAAAGTTTGAACCTCTTCATGGAAAGTCCAAACATGGGTAAACTCACTTCTATGCACTTTTACGCTTGGAAGAAAGGTCTGAAAACGGGTATGTACTACTTGCGTTCTAAACCTGCTACAAGTGCAATTAAGTTTACCGTGAAGAAAAATGCACAGACAGATATGAGCCCAGGCGTTAGCTCGGGTGCTACTTCAGATACTGCTGATGCTGTTCCTGCGACTACGGCAGAGCCGACAGCTGCAGAAGTAGAAGCACGTGTAAAAGCTCAGAAAGAAGCTATGGCTAAAATGAGCGAAGAAGTCACAGCCGAAGAGAAGATTGCTTGTTCAATTGATAATCCGGACGAATGTGTGGCCTGCGGGTCGTAGTGATTCATGAACGAAACGTGAAAAGCCCTTGATCATCAAGGGCTTTTTTTTGTGTCAGAAGTTCTCAAAAAAATAAAGGTGCTACAGCGAATGTTGACTATTAAATCGTTGGTAATAAGCGAAATACAATAAAAAATTTTTGGTGACATCCCGATTTTTTGTAACTTAATGCTACACAACAAAACACACTCGCTATGTCCACTCAAGCAACTACGAAGCGTCGTAGGGTTAGAACACCGAAAGAGAAGATGTCAACAGCGCAACTCTACGCACAGATCGCCTTAGTAATCGTTATTATAGGAGGTATTGCAACCTTCGCCTATTTCGTGGTTTAATCTCGATTATAGGCTTTAGTTTTTTCCGTTTTAGCCGAGTATCTTTGGACTCGGAATGAAACGACTTTTTCAAATTTTTGGGGGCGGTTTAGGCTGGTCTTTAGGCGGTCCTATCGGCGCTATACTTGGAGTGGCCTTTGCGAATCGTATACACGATTTGGTAGAAGGTGAAAAGTCAAGCAGTAGCTATACACGTACCCAACAATCCTCGCCAAGCGACTTTCATATTGCCTTATTGGTTCTTGCTGCACGCGTGATTAAAGCGGACGGTAAAGTAGCGCAGAAAGAATTGGACTTTGTTCGAGCACAATTCGTAAGCATGTTCGGAAAAGAACGCGCCAACGAGAGCTTTGCTGTTTTTAGAAAAATAGTCGACCAACAGATACCACTTACCAAAGTTTGTAATCAGATTAACGGCTTTACGAATCACAGTACCCGTCTTCAGTTGATTCACTTCTTGTTTAAATTGGGATTGGCAGACGGTCACCTGCATCAGAATGAGGTGGAGGAGATTCGTCGTATTGCGCGTAATCTTCGCATTAACCCGTACGACTTTGAATCGATCAAAGCGATGTTCTCTAAGGAATCGGACACTGGATGGGCGTATAAAGTTTTGGAAGTAAGTGAAAACGCATCCGAAGCAGAAGTAAAAAAGGCGTACCGAAAAATGGCCTTGAAATACCATCCGGATCGTACCATCGATGCGGGTGCTGAGGCGCAGGCTGCGGCCAAAGAAACCTTCTTGAATGTGCAGAAGGCCTATGAGCACATTCAGAAATCAAAAGGCTGGAGCTAATGTCAAAGTTGAATTCTATTAAAGCACCTATTGCTGAAGAGATGAAGGAATTTGAAGTGCGGTTTAAAGCACATTTAAAGTCAAACACTCCTTTGGTAGATCGCGTCATGAATTACATGGTAAAGCGCAAAGGGAAGCAACTTCGTCCGATCCTCGTACTAGTGACGGCAAAAATGTTGGGTAAAGTGAACGACAGCACCTACGTAGGTGCCTCTTTGATAGAGCTCATGCATACAGCGACTCTTGTCCATGACGATGTAGTAGACGACGCCGACATGCGTAGAGGTTTCTTTTCTATCAATGCGCTTTGGAAAAATAAAGTGGCAGTACTCATTGGAGATTATCTTTTGTCGAAGGTGCTTTTACTAGCGGTGGACAGGAAGCAATATGAATTACTTGGAACCGTTAGCACCGCAGTGAAGAGCATGAGTGAGGGCGAGCTTCTGCAGATAGAGAAAGCAAGAAAATTAGACATCACAGAAGAGGTCTACTATCAAGTTATCCAGCAGAAGACAGCCATACTCCTAGAAACGTGTTGTGTCGTTGGAGCACAAAGTGCAGAGGCATCAACTGAAGTTCAAGAGCAGATGCGCATGTTCGGTCGCGAGCTTGGACTAGCATTCCAGATCAAAGACGATTTATTTGATTTTGAAAAAGTCAATTTGACGGGTAAACCTTCCGGAATTGACATCAAGGAACAGAAAATGACGCTGCCGCTTATCAATGCCCTTCAAAACACAACGGCATCCAAGCGCAAGCGAATCATACGCACCATCAAGAAAGACCATAACAGGCCTAAAAAGGTGTCTGAAGTGGTAGACTTCGTTCGTAATTCTGGAGGTCTAGATTATGCTCGTTCGAAAATGGAAGGGCATTTGCAGAAAGCTGCGGATATTCTTTCTAATTTCCCTAAGAGTGCAGAGCGTACTGCTTTAGAGGAGGTTATCGCTTACACAGGCGCTCGTAAGAAGTAAACCAAAACCGGTTACATCATGGAAGAAATTATTGGAGTCTCTATGGAGACCATCACGGAAAATGCCCTAGTATGGGCCAAGCAAGGTATCATCGCATTGCTCATTCTTTGGATTGGAATGCGCATCGTACGCGTTATTCTCAAAGGGTTTAAGAAAGCAATGAGCCTTCGAGATTTGGATGCTAGTTTGACCACCTTCTTGGAGTCGCTCATGAAAATCACCTTGCAGGCATTTGTCATTATTGCTACCATAAATCAATTGGGAGTTGCTACTACGAGTATTGTTGCAGTACTGGGTGCTGCAGGCTTGGCAGTAGGTATGGCACTTAGTGGTACGCTTCAAAACTTTGCAGGCGGCGCCATGATATTGATGTTTAAGCCATTCAAAGTCGGCGATTTTATTGAGGCCCAGGGCCACTCAGGTACGGTGAAGTCCATTCAAATTTTCGTCACCACACTGACCACACCGGACAACAAGCTCATTATTCTACCCAATGGGGCATTGAGCAACGGATCTTTAGTGAATTATAGTGCTCAGGAATTTAGGCGATTGGAATGGACCTTCGGAATTGGTTACGATGCTGATTTAGATAAGGCGAAATCCATTCTTCACACCTTAATTGATGGCGATACAAGGATCATTAAAGACAAACCCATCCTTGTCGAGTTAAGTGCTATGGCAGACTCTTCTGTTAATATTATCACGCGTGCATGGGTGAAGTCAGAAGATTATTGGGATGTACACTACGCGATGAATGATGCGGTATATAAATCGTTCAATGCGGAGGGTATCTCTATTCCATATCCACAAATGGATGTACATTTGCATAAATAATTAAGTTCAACTCAGCTTGCTTAGAGCCGCCCTTAGGGGTGGCTTTTTTATTTAGAAAAAGTATCTTGCATCCATGGCCCGGATTCCACAAGAAATCATCGAACAGATCTTTACCACCGCTCGCATTGAGGAGGTGATAGGGGAATTCGTTCAGTTGAAAAAATCGGGCAGCAATCTCAAGGGTTTATCGCCTTTTAACAACGAAAAGACGCCGTCTTTCATGGTGAGCCCGGCGAAGCAGATCTTTAAATGTTTCTCTTCGGGCAAAGGCGGTAACGCGGTTACCTTTTTGATGGAGCTGGAACAAATGAGTTATCCTGAAGCATTGCGTTGGCTTGCTAAGAAGTATAATATCGAGATTCCAGAGGCACGTCCGCAGACGGCTGAAGAGATCGAAGCAGGGAATATGCGTGAGGCAGTGTATCTGATTACTGATGTGGCTGCCAAGTTTTTTAAGGACCAAATGCTTGAAACAGACGAAGGCAAAGCCATCGGCCTGAGCTACTTTAAGGAACGTGGGTTCAATGACGAGACCATCAATAAATTTCACCTTGGCTACAGTCCTGAAGCTTCAACTGCATTTGCAGATTATGCGATAGCCAATCAGTACAGTGAAAAGGCATTGCAAGAGAGTGGCATCTCTATGCAAAACGAACGTGGCTGGTACGATAGATTTCGTGGTCGTGTCATGTTCCCAATACACAGTGTTAGTGGTCGAGTTCTGGGATTTGGCGGGCGTATTTTGAGCAATAGTGCCAAGGCAGCGAAATACCTGAACAGTCCAGAAAATCCAATCTACCACAAGAGCAAGGTGCTCTACGGCTTGTACCAAGCCAAGCAAGAAATTGTGAAGCGCGACGAGGCCTTTTTGGTGGAAGGGTACACAGATGTGTTGAGTTTCTATCAGAACGGTGTCCGCAATGTGGTGAGTTCATCTGGTACGGCATTGACCGAAGGGCAAATAGGCATGCTCAAGCGCTACACGCCGAACATTACCCTGCTTTTCGATGGCGATGCGGCAGGACTACGTGCGAGCTTCCGTGGGCTTGACATGATGCTTGAACAGGGCGTGAATGTTCGTGTAGTGAGCTTCCCCGAGGGTGAAGATCCTGATAGTTTTGCCAAGCAGCGCACCAACGAGGAGTTGGAAGCCTTCCTCAAGAGCAGTAAGAAAGATTTTATCAGTTTCAAAACCTCGGTTTTGAAGGAGGACGTAGCCGGTGATCCATTGAAGTTTGCTGAAATGGTTCGCGATGTGGTAAGCAGTATTTCGAAGGTGCCAGATCAGATAGGACGACAGGTATTCATCAAAGAGGCCGCTTCCATTCTTGAAATAGATCCAACAGCCCTTTATGAAGAGCTGGGCAGATTACAAGGGATTCAACAGCGACAGCAAAAGAAAAGACAGGCATCTGCGCCGCCGATGGAAGTAGTTCAACCTCGTGAGGCCGGAATGGTAAAGATTCACGGCTTCGAGCAAGAGGAGCGC
>CBFHHP010000008.1:20188-37477 GCA_965655745.1 uncultured Schleiferiaceae bacterium | reverse complement strand
CTACTTGGATTGTAGATGAAATCGAAGAGGATCAAATAGAATTTGCAACACCTATATTTTCTAAAATGTACAACATGCTCGCCGATGAGGTTGAAAAGGAGCATGTTCCCAATACAGATTGGTGGGTTCGTAGGGAAGATCCCGAGATCATCAAGGTGGTTACAGAAGCTTTGACGGAGAAGTATACGTTGGCGAATTGGAAGTCAAAGGAGATTTACCTTCCCGACGAAAAGAACACCATCTTCCCGTTGGTCAATGAAACTACGCTGCGCTTGAAATATGTCCACGTGGAGCGGAAGTTGAACGCATTGAAAGAGTATCTAAGCATGGAAAATGCAGATTACAACTACTACATGGTACAATTTCAGAAATGGAACAATGCACGTCAGCACATCAATGAGAAATTAAACCGCGTCGTTTAGTAATTCCTCAATAGTTTTTTGGGCGTGGCCAAGTCTACCTTCTAATGTTGGTTGGTCGAGATGTACGACGGTGTTCGGCAAACGATGGAGCACGTTGAGGTACTCCTTATGTAAGGATCCTCTGCGCTGTGCATCTATGCGCAATCGATCCTCGCCTGCAGGAACGTTCGGATAGCACAAGAAATAAATCACATCTTCGGGGACATCCAACAGTTTGGGGTCTATTTCTCCGTATTTATCAGCTTTCCAGATGTGAAGGGTAATGCCGTCGGTATCGAATATTCGGTGTCCTAAGTTGTCAAAGTATCCGTGCGATTTTTGGGTCTGCAGTTGGCCTTGTTCGATGCGATCGTAGTCGGCTCTAGGCATCGGGTCTACAGGAGTAGTTGGTGCAATTTCCTCCAAGTATTCCCTCGCATACTCTTTGGTATGGACAAACGAGAACTGTTGAGCCAACGCTTTGGTAATCGTGCTTTTGTAGGTGCTCTCGGTTCCAGTTACTACTATTCTCACAACAACTCCAATTTATACATGTGTAGCATTTGTCCTTTCCAGCTGTCGAGGTCTTTTTTAGCAATATTGTAGTCCTGCGCGAAATCTTCAATAGGCACGCTATTGTAGCGTTGCATTCCTACCTTCTCTAATACCTTCCAACTTCCAACATTTTCGGACAGCGCGCGACCGACAAGACCACTTAAGCCAAGTGCTTTGGCTTTTTCAACGGTAGCTACAGCACATTCTGTGGCGATGCCTTGGCCCCAGACTGCCTCGAAGAAACGGAAACCAAGATCGATTCCCCACGGGTTGTTTTTAAGTCCACACCAACCGATCGGGTTGCCTGTAGATTTATCAATGACCATCCAGCGTCCATACCCGTCGCGCTGGTAGTTTGGGTAGCTTTTTATCAGGTTTAAGGCACTCTGCGTAGAAGTGAATCCAGCATCTCCTGTGTAACGTACGACTTGAGTATTCATATTGAGATCATATAGCCAAGGTGCGTCGCTTGGAACCCATTCGCGCAACACAGTTCGCTCACTTTCGAAGGGGGCGGTCGGTATTCTGTGTGTCGCCAAGCATATATAATGTTCGCCAACCAAAGCTGTCTGCACCAGACATTGGAGCGGTTGGGGACGTTCTTCGCAGGTTTGTCCGATCCATGCGATGCCCCATCCTTGTCTTTTCTGGGGATCCCATTCAAAGGCGGTGATTTCAAGATGTTCCTTGAAGTCTACACTGCCGTATCCATAGAGTTTGAACAGGCTTTCCTTGATACCCCAGATAAATTGAAGTGCGGTATGCAGCTCGCAATCAAAACGAGCGAGTTCTTCTTCCGTAGTGAACTTTTGGGCGATACGGACAAGATTTTCACGCTTGGTTTCGATATCGATTCCTACTTCGAGCTCCTCACTGAATGCACCGGCAACACCATCGTTGCAGTGACTGAGGCTAATGTGCCCGTTAGCTGTGACGGGTTTCTTGCCTTGGTATTCGATGTATTTCAAATCAGTACCGGCGCAGTGAAGAGCGGCGCGGCTCCAAAGAAATTCCTGTTTTTTCGGCTCAGATTTCAGTTCGGCGAATCGCTGATGATCGGCAACGCTGAATTGGTCCATAATAGTCTCGCCCTGGGAATCTGGGCTTATGGAAACCTGAACGGAATCTTCGAGGTATTTAAATGGATAAATCAACATTCTATTGAACTGTTTGTAAGACCCTTGTGTTGTGTATCTTTGCAGCAAATTTATATACTACATGAGTACAACTACACAGTACGTACCGTACAAAGTTAAAGATATGTCATTGGCCGATTGGGGCCGCACAGAAATCAAGCTTGCCGAAGCAGAGATGCCAGGTCTTATGGCCCTCCGTGAGGAGTTTGGTGCAAGTAAACCATTGGCTGGTGCACGCATCGCCGGCTGTTTGCACATGACCATTCAAACGGCAGTGTTGATCGAGACTTTAGTAGAACTAGGTGCAGATGTTACCTGGTCTTCTTGTAACATTTTCTCTACCCAGGATCATGCAGCCGCAGCTATTGCAGCAGCGGGTATTCCAGTATATGCTTGGAAGGGTATGAACGAGGAAGAGTTCAACTGGTGTATCGAGCAGACGCTCTTTTTCGGTGAAGACCGTCAGCCGTTGAACATGATTTTGGACGACGGTGGTGATTTGACCAACATGGTATTTGATGAGTACCCAGAGTTGGTAGCCGGCATTAAAGGTTTGTCTGAAGAGACGACTACGGGTGTTCACCGTTTGTACGAGCGTGAGATCAACGGAACGCTTGTACTTCCAGCGATTAACGTAAACGACTCTGTAACGAAGTCGAAGTTCGATAACAAATACGGTTGTCAAGAATCAGCAGTAGATGCGATCCGTCGTGCTACGGATGTGATGATTGCAGGTAAAGTTGCTGTCGTTGCCGGTTACGGTGATGTAGGTAAAGGTACTGCGGCATCATTGCGCGGTGCAGGTGCTCGTGTGATCGTTACTGAGATCGATCCTATTTGTGCATTGCAAGCAGCGATGGACGGCTTCGAGGTGAAGCGTATGGAAAACGCTATCCCACGCGCACAGATTGTTGTTACAGCAACAGGAAACAAAGACATCATCACAGAAGAGCACTTCAAGTTGATGAACGATAAAACCATCCTTTGTAACATTGGCCACTTCGATAACGAGATCGACATGGCGTGGTTGAATGGTGCATACGGCGATACGAAGAAGGTGATCAAGCCTCAAGTAGACCTGTACAATGTAGAAGGCAACGAGATCATCGTATTGGCAGAGGGTCGTTTGGTAAATCTTGGTTGTGCTACAGGTCACCCGTCGTTTGTAATGTCGAACAGCTTTACCAACCAGGTATTGGCACAGTTGGAGTTGTGGAACCACAGCGACAAATACGAGAACAAAGTGTACACGCTTCCTAAGCACTTGGACGAGAAGGTAGCAGCCTTGCACTTGGCTAAGATTGGTGTAGAGCTCGAGACGCTTCGTAAAGACCAAGCCGATTACATCGGTGTGAAGGTTGAAGGACCGTTCAAGCCAGAACACTACAGATATTAAGAACTAGTGATAAGGAAGCCGCTTCAAATAGAAGTGGCTTCTTTTTTGGCATAGTTTTTCTGATATTTAAGGAAACAAAACACCCGCATGCGCAACTTAAAATTTGCTCTTCTATTCACTTTGGCTCCGCTGTTTTCGAATGCACAGGCAGAATTGACTTTAGGGGAGATCGATATGGGCATTCTCGCGGGCTATCACACACTTCTCACAGATCCTACCGCGTTTGTTCTTGGCGAGGAGTATGAATTAGGGGGGTACCTGCACGACCTAGATAATGGGGGTGTACTTGCTTTTACAGCTTCCTACATTCGCAATGGTGCCTTTGGGAGCAATTATGCGCTTCCTCAGTACAGCTATAACGTGGGTCGATTCACTTCAGCAAAAGTGCGCTTCGGTAAATTGTGGGAGGGCGACGTCTTTGACATTTTCTTAAATGTCGGTTTTGGATACATGACCGGTGCGGATTATTCTGAAAAGACCGGACTAGTGGATTTATTGTTTATCGATCCAGACAACCCCGTGAATGTATTTACTATTCCGATTGGCATGGACATTCAATGGTACGGCTTTGACGGCAGTATCAATGCACTGGGTTTGAAGTACGAGATCAATGGGTGGAATAACTACTTGGGAGTAGGATTTACGTATCTGTTGTAGTGTCTTTGGTTCGTCGTCCGTATGCACGCATCTTTTTATGGGTTCACATTGTGAGCCAATTCTTTATGTGGATGGACGAAGGCTATTATGACTTTCGCTGGATGTCCGATATTTGGAATTGGGTCATTTATTTTGTGTACACGACTCTTATTGCCGCCTTTAGCATTGCGTTTCACCGTGTTGCCTTTGGGAAATCAAAAGGGTCTGGAATAAAAATAGCGGCTTCCGTAGGCTTCGGTTTTGTCCTCATGGCTGGTTTATTACTACTGCTCTACATGAATAGTGATTGGACGATTTATCAAGACTAGCAAAGTAGGGTGGGCGGAAATTAAAAACCCCCGGTTCGCGCAGCGAACCGGGGGTTTTTAATGTGTTCTACAGATGTGATTTAGCTTCCGCAAGCCTCACATTCTGGGTTGTCAATGCTGCAGGCTTTGGGTTGCTCTGCTTGCTCTAATTCTTGAACGAAGCTTGCGAAAGAATCGTCCATTCCGAAATCGTTAGTATTCATTGCGTAGTGTTTTTGTTTAGACTCATACCTAAACTACCAAATCGATTTACAGATTCAAGACCTTCCTAAAGAGCGTTATTAACAATTTCATTTTTTGATTCTGTGGGAGTTAGCCCTCAAATTTTTAATAACTCAGTGGCCCATTTGAAAAAACTTCAAGAAGGAAAATGCAATTTGTAGTCAAATCAAACATCCAATGTTAACTAACCGTTACCTCCAACTCTTTCTACTCAGTTTCGCAGTTCTCTTAACGAATGCTCAAAATAATGCTCGTAAAGATTACATAGAAGCATATTCTCAAATCGCTGTAGATGAGATGAATAGAAGTGGAATTCCAGCGTCGATTACGTTGGCGCAAGGAATTTTGGAAAGTGGAAATGGCTTAAGTGAATTGGCCAAGAAGTCAAACAATCACTTTGGAATCAAATGCCACGGCACTTGGACGGGTGAAAAGGTCTACCACGACGACGATGCTAAAGGTGAGTGTTTCCGGGCTTATAAGCAGGTCAGACACAGTTATGAGGATCATACGGATTTTCTGGTTCGAGGATCGAGGTACGAGTTCTTGTTTGAATTGGACCCAACAGATTATAAGGGTTGGGCGAAAGGTCTAAAAAAGGCGGGATATGCTACAGCACCGGATTATGCGGATAAGCTCATTCGTATTATTGAAGAAAGTGATTTGCAACAATTTGATAAAACTACCTACACCCCTATGGTCGATTATCAAGATACCGTTTCAAAAAAAATAGTTGGTGCAACGCTGAACAGTCGGGGAAAGCCCATAAAAAATCCGAGAAAAAAATTTCTTATTCATAGAATGAAGTACCACGAAAATGGAACGCCGTATATCGTGCTTCAGGCGAACGAGACTATTGAAATCTTATCTGATTCGCTAAAAATTCGAGTAGCCGTTTTACTTGCCATAAATGACGCAACCTATGAGACTAAATTTGAGGCTGGTGAAGTGGTATATATTGATCATAAAAAGGCGCGGTCTAAGGAAAAATATGTGATTGCATCTGAAGGATCATCAATGCGTTCCATCAGTCAGCAGCACGCAGTATCGCTCGATAAAATATACAAATACAATAATTTTCCGGTCGGCCGTCAGCCTCAGAAAGGGGAGCAAATCCGATTACGTCCTGTGGGATTGCTTGAAAAGTTCAAAGATTAAGAGCGGCCGCGCAGCTTATCGATGGTATAGGTCAAAATAAACACACCAGTACTAACAGTACCAATAAGCAGCAGTGTTGGGGCACCCATATAGTGGAGAACCTTAAATAGTGAACTCAGAAGGAGTCCCGAAGCTCCTACAATTCCGCTGATTCGAACAATTTTTTTCATGAATACTAACATACGCTTTTCGTGTTATACATTTGTGTTGTCTCAAAGGGGTGCCCAGAAAGTCGTTTGACCTGCGGGCTGAGAACATACCCATAGAACCTGGGCAGGTAATGCTGCCAAGGAACGATAAGCAATAATATGTGTAATACACGTTGTTGCCCCTTGACGTGGTTTAAAAACCAAATTCATGAATAAATTCATGTGTACCGCAGCTGCTGTAGCTTTCTCGCTATTTGCTACTGCACAAGAAGTAGCCGATTCGGCTAAAATCGACATTCTCCTCCTCCCAAATGTGGAACTCAATGAGGTGAATGTACTGGGCACTTGGGCGCAAAAGGACGACCCAATCGCACAGATCAACCTAACGCAAAAGGATGTTGAAGCGCTGAACACCGGTCGCGACCTTCCTTATGTTTTACAAGATGTTGCAGGCGTAGTTAGTTTCTCTGATGCTGGAAACGGTATTGGATACACCAACATGCGTGTTCGTGGTTCGGACATCACGCGCATTAACGTAACGATTAACGGTATTCCTATGAATGACGCGGAGAGCCATGGCGTGTTTTGGGTGAATACACCAGATCTTATGTCTTCCACAAACGCCATTCAATTGCAAAAAGGGGTCGGAACATCTACCAACGGTTCTGGTGCTTTTGGAGCAAGCCTTGGTCTAAGCACCTTGGGTGCTGGTGAAAAAGGCGGACGTATTACCTTGGGTGCGGGATCCTACGGTACGCAACGTGCTACAATGGAAGCGAGCACAGGGAAGACGGCAAGCGGCTTTTGGATGAATACGCGCATCTCTTCCATCACTTCAGATGGCTATGTGGAGCGCGCGTCTTCAGACCTACAATCGTACTATGTAAGTGCTGGTTTTGCCGGTGGCGGTCATTACGTTGAGGCCGTGCGCTTTGGCGGTAGCGAACGTACCTATCAAGCTTGGTATGGGGTCGATTCTACCACCATGTATGGTGGCGCTTGGGATGCAGCACCACGTTCAAATTTCGCGGGTGCCATCTATGACGACATGTGGAATGTTGTCGGCACCTATGACGACCAAGTAGATAATTACGGCCAGGAGCATACACAGTTGCACTACCGTTATTCCAACCTCTTTGGAGGAACTTTTGCGGCGGCTTTGCACCACACTGCAGGTGCCGGTTATTACGAAGAGTACAATCAAGGCTTCGCTTTTACTGATTTTGGTATCGGCAATTACGTTTCGGCAATGGATACTGTTGCATTTGGTGATGTTGTTACACGCAAGTGGTTGGATAACGATTTTTATGGAGCCACTTCTTCGTGGACCTATGAAAACGACGGTCAGCGTGTACAGCTTGGCGGCGGGGTGCACCGTTATGAGGGCGCGCACTTTGGCCGTGTGATTTGGGCGAATAATCCTAACGTAAGTACCCTCGACGGCGATTACTATACGGGGGACGCCGTTAAAGACGATGCGAACATCTACGCAAAATACGCTTTGACTGCGGATAACCTTTTAGTCTACGCTGATGCACAATACCGCTACGTGAACCACAGTTCAACCGGTGGCTCAGCGACGGGACCGGCAAACTTTGACCGCACATTCAACTTCTTTAACCCTAAGGTAGGTATGACCTACAACCTTGGTGGAAATCAAGTTTTCGGTGCCTATGCAGGTGTAGGTCACCGCGAGCCGAACCGTACAGATTTACAGTATGCTGCTGATGCCAATGCATTGCAGGCAGAACGTATGTTGGATATGGAATTCAATTTCCGCAACTCAGGGGAGAAGTGGGCTTTTGATGTGAACGCCTACCGCCAGCAGTACCAAAATCAATTGGTCTTGACAGGTGCGATCGATGCTCAGGGGTATCCAATCCGTGAAAATGTCGGACAGAGCTTCCGTCAAGGAGTTGAGTTTACTGGTGCGTATGAGTTGACCTCGGCACTTTCAGCGACGGCCAATGTGGCTTTAAGTCAGAACGAGAATGTGAACTGGGTAAGTGATCCTTTGTCTTCTTTTGTGGACAATACGCCAATTGCTTTTTCTCCTGGCGCAGTAGCTAGTGCACGCTTGACGTATACTAAGAAAGGATTTGAAGCAACACTATGGAACCAATATGTAGGTAAGCAATACATGTCAAACGAAGGCCTTGAGGCACACAGTCTACCCGCTTATCATGTGATCAACGCACGTACTTCGTACACTTGGAACTGCAGCGATGTGCAGCGCTTGATTGGATTTGTGGAGTTCAGAAACTTGGGCAACACATCCTATGCAGCCAATGGATATATGTGGGGCGACTTTGCCTACTACTACGCACAAGCGACCTTTAACATCATGACTGGTTTGACTTTCGAGTTTTAAAACATTAAGCTCAATTCAAATAAAATGCCACCTCATTCGAGGTGGCTTTTTTAGTTGTATCAATGCTACCAGGATCCAGAAGCTCCGCCGCCACCGAAGCTACCGCCACCGAAGCCGCCAAATCCTCCGCTGGCGAAGCCACCGCCACCTCCGAAGCCGCCGGAGCGTCCCATACTTCCCATGGTATAACCTGAGCCCATACCCCACCAAAAAGGCCCGGTACGGTAACCACCGCCTCCACCGCCTCCTCGAGAGTTCCTGCTGAGGTAAATGATGATGAAAATGATGAGAACAAGGAGCTTGCCGAAGTTCTTTTTTCGAGATCTGTTCCCGATAGAGCGACCGCCTTTGCCTTCGTAGGTGCCGTTAAGCACTTGCATAATAGCATTAGATCCGGCCACTAAACCTTTGAAATAGCTACCCTCTTTGAATTCAGGTAAAATGTCGTTTTCAATGATTTGTTTGGAAGTAAAATCGGTTAAATAAGGTTCAAGTCCGTATCCGTTTTGAATGGAAATTTCCCGGTCGCCTGAAGCTACTAGGATGAGGCATCCGTTGTCTTTGCCTTGTTGGCCAATCTTCCAGTTTGCTGCAATCTCCGCCGAAATTAGATTGATGTTATCACCTCCTGTAGTTGCCACTGTAATGATCGCAATTTGGGTAGAGGTGGTATCTGCGTAATCCAGCAGTAGATTTTCTAGATAGGCTTCTTCCTTCGGTGATAGGATGTCACTGTAGTCCGAAACCAAACGCTTCGGTGCCGGGGCATTAAGTAAGTCTTGCGCATTTTGAGCAAACAGAGAGACGGGAAGTATTAACAATAGTATCCAACGCTTCATAGGCTAGCCTTTAGATATTTCGTTAGATAGCTCATCAACATCATCGTCCTGACGAGGAAAAAATTGCCCTAAGGCTTTGCCTGTTTTTTCAACACCGGCAATGAGACCTTCCGAGAAATGTCCCACTTTAAATTCACTGATCATTAGGTTAATGATCTCCTGCCAAAAATTGGCGGGAACTTTTTTATTGATGCCTTCACCTGCCCACAAGGCGAGCTTGCGATCCTCAATAGCTAAGTAGAACAACACGCCGTTTTTCTCGGCGGTTTTGTGCATTTCTAATTTGCCGAACCATTGCTTGGCGCGCTGCTCGGCAGAAGAATTACCTGTAGATTTCTCTAAGTGAATTCGGATCTCACCTGAAGTATGGAGCTCTGCCTTTGTAATGGCGTCAACCAAGGATTGTTCTTGTTCTTCAGAGAGTAGTGAACGTACGTAATCACTCATTAGAACTGGACTTCAGGTGCTTTTTCGCTTCCTGCGTCAGCTTCGAAGTACCCCTTCTTCTCAAAGCCAAAGCTTGAAGCGATGATTGTTTTAGGGAACTTGCGAATTGTGGCATTGAAGTCTTTTACGCTCACATTAAACCTATCGCGTTCAATCTTTATACGATTCTCTGTGCCTTCTAATTGGCTTTGAAGTCCTAGGAAGTTTTGATTGGCCTTAAGATCTGGGTAACGCTCTACAGTTACCATTAAACGAGATAATGCACCACTCAATTGGCTTTGTGCAGCCTGGAAATTTGCAATGGCCTCTGGACTTAAATTATCAGCGTCAACAGTGATTCCGGTTGCTTTTGAGCGTGCTTCAATAACACCGGTTAACGTCTCTTGCTCAAAATCAGCATAGCCTTTTACGGTGTTTACAAGATTGGGGATAAGGTCAGCACGACGTTGATAAGCGCTTTCTACTTGTGCCCATTTTCCATTGGTTTCCTCGTCTAAAGTGACAAGACCATTGTAGGCGCCGATAACCCAGCTAACTAGGGCTACAAGGATTCCTACAACTACGAATAAGGTGATAGTGGATTTTTTCATTTTAGGTATTTAGGTTAGGATTAATCTGCCTGCATCGTACGCAGGATTTTTTGCAATTCTGACTTGACATAGCCCAATTTTTCCAGGGCTTCTACTTTAGCTACTGCCGATTTGCCTTCGTCTTTCAAGTGCTTCTTGGCGCCCTCAATAGTAAAGCCTCGCTCCTTGACAAGGTGATTGATGGTGCCAATGACTGCGACATCATCCTTGGAATACTTGCGTTTACCGGAAGCGTTCTTTTTAGGATGCAATTGTTTGAATTCGCGTTCCCAATAGCGAAGGTTCGATGCATTCAGACCAAAGTGTTTGGCCACCTCACCAATGGTATAATACAGTTTGTCCGGCAGTTGATTCATACTATGAAGGTATGAACTTATTGACTATTAATCGAAACTCTGGTTCGAGTGAGAGCTGATTTTCAGTATTTCCTCGTACTGTTCTGCACTAAGATCGTTGAAGAAGTAGTTGATTGGGTTGATCTTACGACCGTCCTTGATGACTTCATAATGCAGGTGAGGTGCCGTAGAAGAACCGGTTGAGCCGACATAACCAATGAGGTCACCGCGCTTCACACGCTGTCCACGACGCACTTCAATCTTGTTCATGTGTGCATACAGTGTTTGATACCCAAAGCCGTGGTCGATTACAATGTGGCGGCCGTAGCCCGAGCGGCTGCGCTTGTAGGTACTCACTTTTCCGTCGCCGGTCGCATAGATGGGCGTGCCAGTAGGAGCCGAGAAGTCCGTTCCCCAGTGCATCTTACGTACTTTATAAATCGGGTGGATGCGGTAGCCGTAGCCAGAAGCCATGCGTTTCAGATTTTTATTCGCCACAGGCTGGATGGCAGGAATGGAGGCCAGCATTTGCTCTTTGTTGCGTGCCATTTCAACGACATCGTCGAAACTTTTGGTTTGAACATAAGCGCGCTTGGCAACTTGATCCAACTTCTTGCGGGTATCGATAAGGAGCTCGGAATTTGAGAATCCTTCTAGGTTTTTATAGCGGTTCGCTCCCCCGAAACCTGCAGTACGCACTTCTTGCGGGATAGGCCCTGCCTCAAAGATGGTACGGTAAATTTCATCGTCGCGTTTTTCAATATCAGAAAGTACCGTGGCCAATTCTTCCAACTTACCGTTCATTAGGTCGTATTGGATAACCATATTGTCCAATTCACGCTTCATTCTGCGCTCCTTTGGACTCTCAAACCACAGGTCGGCCGCTGTGTAAAAAACAAAGCCAAAAGCGGCTGCCGCGATGCTAAAAAGGGCAACTTCTTTAACTCTCTGTTTCCATGTACGCTCTATCTTTCTGTAAGACAGTGTTTTAGAATCGTACGTGTATTTTACTTTAGCCATACTTAATGCGTTATTTTTGCTAAGACGCAATATTGACGCGAATATTGTGCCACAAAGAAACGAAATTAGATAAACACTTAACCGTAGCTCTCTTTTAGAGAATTCACAATATGCTCACTTCGAAAGAAATACGTCGCAAATTTTTACAGTACTTCGAAAGCAAAGGACACGAAATTGTGCCTTCTGCACCTGTGGTAAATAAGAACGATCCTACCCTTATGTTTATCAATGCGGGCATGAATCCGTTCAAGGACTTTTTCCTTGGGAATGCCACGCCAAAGAATGCACGTATCGCAGATACACAGAAATGTTTGCGCGTCAGTGGTAAACACAATGACCTTGACGAGGTAGGGCACGATACCTATCACCACACCTTATTCGAGATGTTGGGCAACTGGTCTATCGGCGATTACTTCAAGAAGGAAGCTATTGAGTGGGCTTGGGATTTATTGACCAACGTTTACGGTTTGGATAAAGACCGATTGTACGTCACGGTTTTTGAAGGCGATGTCAAAGACAACCTGCCGCGTGACAACGAAGCTTCAGATTTATGGGCCCAATTCGTTCCTGTAGAGCGCATCCTCAATGGAAATAAGGCGGATAACTTCTGGGAGATGGGTGAGACTGGACCTTGTGGGCCTTGTTCGGAAATCCACGTGGATCTCAGAAGTGAGGAAGAGCGTGCCAAAGTTTCTGGAGCTTCTCTAGTAAATGAGGACCATCCACAGGTGGTGGAAATCTGGAACCTTGTGTTCATGCAGTTCAACCGCAAAGCAAGCGGTGAGCTAGAGAATCTACCGGCTCAACATATTGATACAGGCATGGGCTTTGAGCGCCTCTGTATGGCCCTACAGGGCAAGCAATCCAACTACGATACAGATGTCTTTACACCACTTCTTAATAAGGTGGCGGGTATTTCAGGCATTAAATACGGTGCTGCAGAAGCGACGGATATCGCACAACGCGTGATTGCAGACCACATTAGAGCTGTGGCTTTTGCTATTGCTGATGGACAGCTTCCAGCAAGCTCAGGTGCAGGCTATGTTATTCGTCGCATTTTACGTCGTGCCATTCGTTATGGGTTCTCTTATTTGAATTTGAAATCACCGTTCATGTTCCAATTGGTCGAAACCTTGGAAAGTGAGATGGGTGAATTCTTCCCAGAATTGACCGCCCAACGAGCGCTGGTAGAAAAGGTGATCGAAGAGGAGGAGCAGAGCTTCTTAAAAACCCTTGCACAGGGCCTAGCGAAGCTGGAAGAATTTTTGGCGACTGATGCAAAAGTATTGGACGGCAAGCGCGCTTTTGAGTTGTACGACACCTACGGATTCCCGATCGATTTAACGGAGCTTATCATGCGCGAGAACGACCGCAGTGTGGATATGGCAGGTTTCACAGAAGAAATGACCGCACAGAAAGAGCGCTCTCGTGCCGCTACCAAATTGAGCACAGACGACTGGGTGGAGCTTGAAGAAGACGACAAAGAGGAGTTTATTGGGTACGACTACACCGAGGCAGATGTGCGCATTACACGCTACCGCAAAGTGAGTGCGAAGAAAAAAGAGTTCTACCAATTGGTGCTTTCAATGACTCCGTTCTATGCAGAAGGTGGAGGTCAAGTAGGGGATACAGGAAGTTTAACGCAAGGCGACCTTACGATAGAAATTACTAATACCAAGAAAGAGAACGGCATCATCGTTCACTTTACAGATACCTTGCCTGAAAGTCTCGGCGGTACTTGGCAGGCACAAGTGAACACTTCGGACCGTTATGAAACGGCAAAGAACCACAGTGCGACACACCTAATGCATGAGGTGCTTCGTGAGGTATTGGGCGAGCATGTGGAGCAGAAAGGCTCTTTGGTACGTCCGGACTATTTGCGCTTTGACTTCTCGCACTTCCAGAAAGTAAGCGCTGAGGAATTGGCCACCATTGAGGCGAAGGTGAACGAGCGCATTCAAGCCAACTATGCGTTGGAGGAATACCGCAATATCCCTATCGCTGAAGCTAAAAACATGGGCGCCATGGCCCTCTTTGGTGAGAAATACGGCGATACGGTACGTGCTATTAAGTTTGGCACCTCGGTTGAGCTATGTGGAGGAATTCACGTGCCAGCTACTGGTTCAATAGGTTTGTTCAAATTCATTTCCGAAGGAGCAGTGGCTGCCGGTGTACGTCGTGTAGAGGCAGTAACGGGAAAAGGCGCACTGGACTATGTGAATGCGGAATTGGCGAAGTTGCATGCGGCTTCCGATATATTGAAAAACCCACAAGATTTTGCCGGTGCACTGCAGCAGTTGAAAGACAAAGAAGCAGCGGCACAAAAAGAGATTGAAGCCTTGCGCAAAGAGAAAGCGTTAAGCGCGGTGAAAGATTTGGAGAACAGTGCGGTGGACCATGCAGGTGCTCGCGCGATTGTTTCTCGCACCGCACTCGATGCCGGTAGCGTGAAGGACCTTGTATTTAAACTAAAATCGACCCCAAATACCCTTGTTGTTTTGGGCAATGTGGCGGGCGGAAAAGTGACGTTGAGCATTGGGGTAAGCGACGACCTAGTTGCGGAAAAGGGCTGGCATGCCGGCAATGCTGTTCGCGCTTTGGCACAGCATATCCAAGGCGGTGGCGGTGGCCAACCGGCGTTTGCCACCGCAGGCGGTAAAAACCCAGAAGGAATTGATAAAGTATTGGCCGATTGGCCAAACCATTTTGCATGATGAAGAAATTTTTAAGCATTCTCGCGCTCGCATGTAGCGCATTGGCCTTCGGTCAAACCGAAGAACCTATTGAATATTTCACAGACAGCGAAGTAAGTGATACACGCTTCTCTTTTGCGGCAACTTATGCACCTGCATTTGCCTCTCGCCGCCTTGCTTTGTACGAACCTCAAACGGACGGGGAGGAGATCTATGCATTGAATAGCGAAGGTGCCTCAGGAATCTTGGGACAGCGCTATGGAATCATGTCTTATTACGAGTTGCGTAGCATCTTTCATTTGGGAATAGGTTTCATGACCGAACAAACCGGGTATGTGACCAACGACTATGCGGTGTTTGATCAAAATGCAGTCGTTCAGGATACCATTGGTGTATTTGACGCACGCACGGATATTCAGGCCATCACAGTCCCTATACAGGTGATTTTCCATACACAGATGACTGATGCTTGGGCCCTACAAGTGGTGCCTTCGTACGATCTTACTTTTTACCAAAATATCGACCGCAACTGGATCGGTGAAGGAGTGCCTTCGTACTCTCAAGATGCCGTTGTGGGTGCGCTGGGAACCATGTACCAACGCGGTACCGATATTAAAAACCATAAGGGATTTAACGGTGCCATCGGTTTCGCTTTGGGTAGTGAGTTTACTATTGCAAGCAATCTGGTATTTACGGTACGCGGTGAGTTTAGATTGGCGGCTTTACCGATCAACAAATCAGACGTTGGTCTTAGCGAGGTGCCCTACAGCGTTGGCGGGGCGTTTGGCTTCCGCTATTATTTATAGAAGATTCTTACACAAAAAAAGCCCGGGCATGCGCCCGGGCTTTTTTGTTTAGGGTCGAAAATTTTATTCGCCGCTTGTGCTGTCCACTGCTTCTTCGGAATCGGCAGTAGCTTCTCCTTTACTAGGCGCTTCGCGGCTTTCGTTGAGCATGTTCACCATGCGCTCGGTAATATCGAAATCGGTATTGGCGTAGATGATCTGTCCGCCCTCTTCGTAGAGCAGGATGAAATCTAGATTGAGTTCATCTTTCAATACGGCGATGGCTTTGTCCATATCCTTACGCATCATCTTGGTCAAATCTTGCTGCTTCTTTACCAGTTGTGCTTGTGCTGCCTGCTCTACTTGAAGGTACTGCTGTTGCACACGCATAAGATCTGCTTCATTGGCTTCGCGCTGACGAGCACTCATCTTTGGTGCCTCTTGCTGGTAAAGCGCAATGTTCTCTTGCAAAGTTTGCTGGCGACGCTGAAGGTCTTCAACAAGCACTTTTTCTTCCTCAATAAGCTCAAGGGCCAATTCCTCAAAGTACTCATATTGACTCTGCAAGGAATCGATACGTACATAGGCAAGGCGAATGCCGCTATCTGTATTTTCTACTGCGGCTGGCTGCGAACAGCTCGCCATCATACTTAGGCCAACAGCGGCCAAAAAGAACTTTTTCATCTTAAAAATCTAGGTTGTTCAATACGTTTTCGTCTACGAGCTTCGGCACGGTCACCTTCAAATTCGGGGTCCGTTCCATCTCGCGCTCGATGGCGAATATAGCTTCTTTATTTCTAGCCCAAGACCTTCTCGCGATACCATTGTTTACATCGTAGAGCAACATGTTTTCAAGCTTGCGCTCTGCTTCCGCAGAGCCGTCGAGCAACATGCCGAATCCGCCGTTGATGACTTCGCCCCATCCAACGCCGCCGCCGTTGTGAATACTCACCCAGGTAGCGCCGCGGAAACTGTCCCCAATGACATTCTGGATGGCCATATCTGCGGTGAAGCTCGAGCCGTCGTAGATGTTCGAGGTCTCGCGGTACGGACTATCGGTGCCACTTACATCGTGGTGATCACGCCCCAATACGACAGGACCAATCTTTCCTGCGGAAATTGCTTTGTTAAAAGCGCGTGCGATCTCAATGCGACCTTCGCTATCGGCATACAAGATGCGCGCCTGAGAGCCTACGACCAATTTATTTTCTTTGGCGCCTTTGATCCAACGAATGTTGTCGTCCATCTGCTGGCGAATTTCTTCCGGCGCTTTGGCCATGAGTCCTTCGAGAATTTCTTGGGCGATGGCATCGGTCTTATCTAAATCGGCCCCATCGCCACTGGCACATACCCAGCGGAACGGACCAAAGCCATAGTCGAAACACATGGGTCCCATGATGTCTTGCACATAAGACGGGTAGCGGAAGTGCTCACCGTCTGCGGCCATGATTTCTGCACCGGCGCGAGAGCTTTCCAATAAGAATGCATTGCCGTAATCGAAGAAGTACATGCCGTTTTCTACGAGCGCATTGACCGCCGTAACGTGACGCTTTAAGGTCGCTTGGATGCGTACTTTGAACTCTTCAGGATTAGTAGCCATCATCTCGTTCGACTCCTCATAGCTCATGCCCTGAGGGTAATATCCTCCCGCCCAAGGGTTGTGCAAGGACGTCTGGTCAGAACCGAGGTCGACGTGTACATTGCGCTGCACCATGCGCTCCCAGAGGTCCACGATATTTCCTATGTAGGCGATGCTTCGTGCGCGTTTTGCTGCCTGGAATGCTAAGGCCATGTCGATAGCTTCATCGGTGCTGGTGGTAATCTCGTCCACCCAGCCCTGCTCGTGACGCTTGTAGGCTGCCTTTGGGTTGATTTCTGCGGTGATGCTCACCACCCCAGCAATGTTTCCTGCCTTTGGCTGCGCTCCTGACATACCGCCCAATCCTGCAGTGACAAATAGTTTTCCTTCCGGACCGCCGCTAGATTTCATGCGTGCAGCGTTCAATACGGTGATGGTTGTTCCGTGCACGATCCCTTGTGGACCAATGTACATGTACGAACCGGCCGTCATTTGACCGTATTGGGTAACGCCTAGGGCATTGAATTTTTCCCAATCGTCCGGCTGGCTGTAATTCGGAATCATCATTCCGTTGGTCACCACCACGCGCGGTGCTTCTTTGGAAGAAGGGAAGAGGCCCATTGGGTGGCCGCTGTACATGTGTAGGGT
>CBFHHP010000008.1:0-20089 GCA_965655745.1 uncultured Schleiferiaceae bacterium | reverse complement strand
TTGCTCCTCAGTCATTTCGCTGAGGTATTTCATCGTCAAGAGGTATTGTGCCCAATTCTGGAACACCGCCCCATTACCGCCGTAGGTGATCAGCTCCTCAGGGTGTTGCGCCACCGCCGGATCCAGGTTGTTTTGGATCATCAACATGATGGCCGCCGCCTGAGGCGTCTTGCACGGGTATTCTTCAATCCCGCGAGCATGCATGTCATACGAAGGCTTGAAGCGGTACATATATATGCGTCCAAATTCCCTGAGCTCCTCTAAAAATTCTGGGGCCAATTCCGCATGCCACTCCTTCGGAAAGTAGCGCAAGGCATTTTCCAAGGCCAGGCGCTTTTCGCCGGCACTCAGGATGTCTTTGCGCTTGGGCGCTCGGTTTACTTCCGTTCCAACGGTGCGTCTTGGAGGTAATTCTGCAGGAATACCCGCTACTATCTCTTGCTGAAAGTTGGTCATTTTAGGCTCCTTTAACTCTGTGTGTTCCTTTGTCATATCCGTATGGGCAATGCTTGCACCCGCTTTGGCAACAATAGCCGCGTTTGAGGTGGTATTTTTCAGTAAACACGATATAGCCCTCTTCGGTTTTGTAAAAATCCTCAGGGTCCAATTCCTTTTTAAACATCGTATCTACAGCATTTGGGTCTGCTCAAAGTTACATCACCGTACCTTTGCGACTATGAAATCGGACCAATTTCCTTTCAATCTACCCTCACCACTAGAAAAGTTACACCTGCAGGGGCGCGATTTATGGATTAAACGCGACGATCTCATCCACCCCATAGTCTCCGGCAACAAGTGGCGCAAGCTCCAAGGATTTTTCCAAATACTAGCACCTGGAGAGCCCATCACGACCTTCGGTGGTGCTTTTAGCAATCACTTGCCGGCCGCAGCTTTCGCAGCCAAGCACTTTGGTCATCCCATCACAGGTGTTGTGCGCGGCGAGGAATTGAACGCCTCGAGCAACGACTTGCTGAAGTACTGCCAGTTACAAGGGATGGCCTTGGAATTTGTTTCTCGCAGTGCCTTTAGATCCTTGCGTGAACAAGGTTGGAGGGGATATCAGGGCAGGGTACTTCCTGAGGGCGGTGCTGGGTCCCACGCTATGGAGGGTTGTGGAGCGATTTGGAAAGAATTGGCCCAGGAACCCGATCACCTCGTGCTCGCCTCAGGTACAGGCACAACCGTTTCTGGAATTATTACGGCGATGCCTAGAAGCTGCAAAACAAAGGTCCACGTGGTGAGTGCTGTGAAAGGTGCTCACAATGAACGCGCTGCGGTTCAGCAGCTGACCTTGTCAAAACACATCACCCTTCACTGGGAAGATGAAACGCATTTTGGCGGCTTTGGGAAATGGTCGTATTCACTGCTCGAAGAGGCAAAGAACTTTGAGCAAATCACAGGAATACCGTTGGATCCAAACTACAACGCGAAGGTGTGGGCATACCTTCAGCGTGCTTCTTTAGAAGGCAAAGTGGTGTGGATTCACACGGGTGGTGTTCGATTCTAACTGACGGATTTGAACAAACGAAGCACTTCTTGCTCAACCTCGTCGCTGTCCCAATGCTCCTCGATACCTTCTATGGCAAGAATTTCTTCCATGATTCGATCGTGGCGTTCTCCTTCTGCCTTTGCTTCATGGTACGGGATGTTGGTGAACTTCACCAAAGTGTAGAGCGGCGTCCATTTGTCCGGATGATTGGCTTGCACCTTACGCTCTATTTTTTTGCGCAATTGGAAGCTTGGATCGGCCACCAGGTCGCGCATTTCAATAAAGTTTCTCAAGCTTAAGTCCACCAAAGCATTGCCCGCAGGCGCACGTTGTTCTGTGTAGCTATCCAGTACTTTTTTCATGTCGGAATCCCCGTGCTCATCGAGCAGCTCCAAGAATACGCGAACATCTTCCAGCGATCCATTCATGCCTTCGCCATAGAAAGGAACAGTGGCATGTGCGGCATCACCAATAAGCATGGTGTTGGTGCCCCAATGGTAGGGTTCACAACGAATGCACGCCAAGGCCGAGGTAGGGTTGCTTTCCCATTGCTCCTCTAAATTTGGAATGAGCGGGATGGCGTCTTTGAAATACTTCTCGAAGTAACGCATGCCGTCTGCCCCCGTTTTGAGGTGGTCCAATCCGTATTCACCGTCGAACGGTGCGAAAACAGTTCCGGTGAAACCGTTGTCGGTATTGGCCAGTCCCATCAGCATGAATTCGCGGCGCGGCCAGATGTGCAGTGCATCGATATTGAGTTGAGGCCCTCCATTCTCGCCTGCTGGAATATGGACTTCTTTGTATCCACTGTCAATAAACTCTTGGCTGTAATTAAAGCGCGGCTGCTTCATCAAGGCGCCACGTACCGAAGAGCCTGTTCCGTCCGCCCCAACGATGAGGTCGGCTGAATAGGCATTGAGCTGCTCACCTTGCTTCATGTGAACGGTCCCCGTGCTGAAGTCCACATGTTCACAGAAGGCATCAAATGTGATCGTTACATTCGGCAGCGCTTCGGCCAATTCTACTAACGTTTTATTGAACTCGCCACGGCTGATGCTGTGTATGGCTTTGTTGTCAATGTTGTAGGCAAAGTAACTCTCGTTGCCTTCGAGGTCGTGGATTTGACGGCCGTATGCCGGTACCACAATCTTGCGAATCTCTTCTTCTATTCCCGCGTAAGCCAATGCCGTCCAGCCCCTATGGCTGACGACAAGGTTGATGGATCTTCCCGAGCCGTAGCTGGACTTGCGGGGGTCTGGTCGTTTTTCAAAAACCTGAACCTCGTAGCCTTTTTTACCCATGGCATAGGCCATGTACGATCCTGCCAAGCCGGCACCAACGATAATTACATTTCTCATGCTTGCTGTGCTTTGAGGTAGTTCAACAAGATTTCACCAAAGGCGCGAATATCCTCGAAGTTATTGTAGAGCGGCACAGGTGCCATACGAATGACGTTGGGTTCGCGCCAATCGGCAATTACGCCGTGCTCCATTAAATAGTCAAACAGCGGTCTTCCGTAGCCGTGCACAAGCAAGGATATCTGTGCGCCGCGCTTTTCTTTTGGAGTAATAATTTCAAAATTACTGCCCGATTCTTCTGCCACAAACTCCAGTACTTCCTGCAAGTAAGTCGTCAGATTTCTGCTCTTTGCACGCAGGTTTTCTACTCCGGCCTTGTCAAATAAATCCAGGCTCGCGCGAAGCGGTGCCATCGCCATTACCGGAACATTCGAAAGTTGCCACGCTTCTGCCGTAGGTATTGGCTTAAAGGTTTCGGGCATTTCGAACCGTGTTTCCTTATCGTGTCCCCACCATCCTTCGAAACGTGGGATATCAGCTTTGCCGTGGTGGCGTTCGTGTACAAAGTACCCGGCTGTTGCCCCAGGGCCTGAGTTGATGTATTTGTAGTGGCACCATGCGGCGAAATCTACATTCCAATCGTGTAATTTGATATCGATATTTCCTGCGCCGTGCGCTAAATCCCAACCGACTGTAATGCCTTTGTCTTGCGCATAGGCGGTAAGGTGTTTCATGTCCATCACTTGGCCGGTGTAGTAATTTACCCCACCGATCATCATCATCGCAATTTCTTCTCCATGGGTATCAATAGCAGCCATGAAGTCTTCCTTGCGAATGTGGTGTTCACCCTCGCGCGGTCCCACCTCGATCAGGTGTTCTTTTGGGTCGAGCCCATGGTAGCGCAGTTGAGAAGCCAAGGCATATTGGTCCGACGGGAAGGCTTTAGCTTCGCACAAAATCTTGGTGCGCTTTCCTTCCGGACGAAAGAAGCTCACCATCAACAAATGCAAGTTGTTTGTCAACGACCCCATGACCACAACTTCTTCAGGTTTGGCGCCCACGAGTTTTGACAGGCTTTCCGAAAAGAATTCATGGTACGGCATCCACGGGCGGCGGGCATGAAAATGTCCTTCTACGCCCCAGTTTTTCCAATCCTCAAGCTCCTCTTCGAGGTATTTTTCGGCCAATTTTGGCATCAGCCCCAAGCTGTTGCCCGTGAAGTAGAGCGTTTGCTTGCCGTCGATCACGGGGAGGTGAAATTCGTTGCGAAAGTGGGCCAATGAATCATTGGCATCGAGTTCCTGTGCGTGTGCTTTACTGAGTACGTTCATGGTTGTATTATGGGTGCCTTAAAGGTAGGGCAAAAGCAGTACTAAGCCCAACAGCAGCCAAGGCAGACCTTCAAGAAGAAAACTGTAATAAAGATCTCCCAGTTCTGCTCGGGCTACAATGATGGTCACTGCGAAAAATGCGTAAAGTAGAAAGGTAGGCAATACGGGAAGGCCAAAGGCCAAAACAAGGATGGCGAAGCTCAGCCAAATAGCAGTATGAGCGAGGTAGATGCTGTTTCTAGGGCCCAGTGAATGTGGCAACGTCTTGATACTTTTTGCATCAAGTTTGACATCCCTGACATCGAAAGGAATAGTGAGTGCCATGGTCCAAAAGAGGCGCTCAATAAGCCACCAGGTTCCCGGTTCTCCGTTCCAAATGGCGGGTAAGAATCCCGTAGTGAATGCCCAAACGAAGGAAATCACGAAGAGTTTTAAGCCAGGAACCGAGCGCAAACCGCCGCCTTTGTTTCTCATAATCCACGGTAGCGGATAAAGCAGCGCCACAGCGGCACCAATCACATAGTGTAGGAACAATCCAAAAGAACCAATACGAACGAGTTCGATACAGGCGAATGCAGCGCCGCCAACGATACTCAGCTTGGTGAGGTTAGGCATGCTCTTTCGCCAAGCGGTAATTTTCGAGGTCTGACCCACCTGAGAAGGTCCTTCGAAATAGCGCGCAAACCCATAGACGACAAGGGTTCCGGCAGCATTCAGTACTGCTAGACTGTCGTTGTGCGCGTCGATGAGAATTTCGGTGGTTTTGGTCAGTGCATAGACCGCACCGGCCACCCAAAAATTAGCATAGACGAAGACTCGCAAAAAGCCTGCAAAATTGTTTATAAAACCGTTGAAACTTCTTTCCATTCTTGTGTGTTAAAAGTAAGGTATGTAACCTATGTGTATAGTACTTTTGTAGTATAAAAATCAACCCTTATATGAAGCGCAATTCATTTGCCTACCGCCACATCGGACCGAAAGCCGTAGACGTTGATCAAATGTTGTCTGCCATCGGTGTGGATTCTATCGATACGCTAATCGATCAAACGGTACCTGCTGCCATTCGAGCAGCCAAGGATTTAGATTTAAGTGAACCAATGACCGAAGCTGAATTTGGTGCCCACATTACAGCCTTGGGTGAAATGAATTCAGTGTTCAAGACCTACATCGGTATGGGGTACCATCCGACGGTTTTGCCAGGTGTGATCCAAAGAAATATATTGGAAAATCCAGGATGGTACACTGCCTACACGCCGTACCAAGCTGAGATCGCTCAAGGTCGTTTGGAAGCCTTGATGAACTACCAGACCATGGTGGTTGATCTAACAGGCATGGAGTTGGCGAATGCGTCACTTCTCGATGAGGCCACAGCTGTGGCTGAAGCGATGAGCATGTTCTATGGAGCAATGCCACGTGCGAAGAAAAAAGCGGGCGCCAACAAATTCTTTGTAGACAATAATACATTCCCACAAAGCATCGCGCTTCTAAAAACGAGAACCGAACCTATTGGGGTTGAGTTGGTTTTCGGTGACTATAAAACATTTGAGCCTTCAGAAGATTTCTTCGGTGCTATGGTTCAGTACCCTAACGCAGACGGTTCGGTAGAAGATTACCGCGCTTTTGCAGCAGGATGTAATGATGCAGGAGTACAGCTTGTAGTGGCAGCAGATTTGTTGTCATTGACCCTACTTACGCCTCCGGGAGAATGGGGTGCGGATGCTGTAGTTGGTACCACACAGCGCTTCGGTATTCCACTAGGATACGGTGGTCCTCACGCTGCATACTTCGCAACGAAAGAGAGCTACAAGCGTCACATCCCAGGTCGTATCATAGGTCGAACCATTGATACCGACGGTAATCCGGCCTTACGTATGGCATTGCAGACGCGTGAGCAACACATTAAGCGCGATAAAGCAACTTCCAACATCTGTACAGCACAGGTTTTACTTGCGGTAATGGCAGGAGCATATGGTGTATATCACGGTCCGGAAGGATTGATGGACATCGCAGAGGCCATTCATTTAAAGACTGCAACACTCAATGCAGCAGCAAAAGGGATGGGACTCACTCAAAGCAATACACATTTCTTTGATACGCTGAAGATAGGCTTGAACAACAGCGATGCTACTTCATTGAGAGCATTGGCAGAAGATGCGGAGATTAACTTTAATTATCTCGACGAAAAGACCGTAGGCGTTTCTTTAAACGAAACCACTACAGATGCCGACGTTGCTGAAATCATTGCTGTATTCGCTGCGGCAGAGAAAGTAGTGGAGATTACAATGGATGAACTTGAAACTGCTATTCCAAGTGATTTGGCACGTTCTTCAGCATTTATGACAAACGAAGTATTCCACAGCTACCGCAGCGAGACGGATATGATGCGCTACTTGAAGTATCTCGAGCGCAAAGATTTGGCATTGAATCACAGTATGATTTCTTTGGGTTCTTGTACCATGAAGTTGAATGCGGCATCAGAAATGATCCCACTTTCAAATGCTTCGTGGAATGGCCTACACCCATTTGTTCCTACAGAACAAGCGGCGGGGTACATGCAGGTCATCGAAGAACTTGAAAGAGATTTATCTGAGATTACTGGATTTGCTGCGACTTCATTGCAACCAAACTCTGGTGCCCAAGGTGAGTATGCAGGTCTCATGGTTATTCGTGCGTATCACCACGCGAACGGCGACCACCACAGAAACATTGCACTTATCCCATCGTCAGCCCACGGTACAAATCCAGCTTCAGCGGTTATGGCCGGGATGAAGGTGGTGGTTGTAGGTTGTGACGAGCACGGAAATATTGATGTAGACGATCTAAGAGCGAAAGCAGAGCAGCACAGCGATAACTTGAGCTCTTTGATGATCACATATCCATCTACGCACGGCGTGTTTGAATCAAGCATCAAGGAAATTACCAGCATCATTCATGAGCACGGCGGCCAAGTTTATATGGACGGTGCCAACATGAACGCCCAGGTAGGATTGACTTCTCCAGGACTTATTGGCGCGGACGTATGTCACTTGAACTTGCACAAGACCTTCGCCATTCCTCATGGAGGAGGTGGTCCAGGCATGGGGCCTATTTGTTGTGCTGCACACCTCGCACCGTTCCTGCCAAAGCACGATGTGATTGAAATGGGTGGTGAGCAAGGTATCTCGAGCATTTCTGCTGCTCCATGGGGTTCTGCATTGATCCTTTTGATTTCTTATGCTTACATCAAGATGTTGGGTAGCGAAGGTTTGACAGACAGCACCAAATATGCGATCCTCAATGCCAACTATATTAAGGAGCGCCTAGCAGGCTCGTTTGATGTATTGTACACGGGTGAAAATGGCCGCTGTGCGCACGAGATGATCTTGGATTGTCGTCCGTTTAAACGCGATGCAGGTATCGAGGTAACGGATATTGCGAAGCGATTGATGGACTACGGTTTCCACGCACCGACTGTAAGTTTCCCAGTAGCGGGAACTGTTATGGTGGAGCCTACGGAAAGTGAAGGTATTGCTGAGCTAGACCGCTTCTGTGATGCGATGCTTAGCATCCGTGCAGAGATCGCTGAGATTGAAAACGAAGAAGCGGATGCAGCAAATAACGTGATGAAGAATGCGCCACACACTCAATACATGATTTGTGGTGACGATTGGAACCTCCCGTACTCACGTTCAAAAGCTGGATTCCCACTTCCATTTGTAAGTGACAATAAATTCTGGCCGACTGTACGTCGTGTGGACGATGCCTATGGCGATCGTAACCTCGTATGTACTTGTGAGCCTATTGAAAGTTATATGGAAGAAGCTTTAGGTTAAGTCAAAGCAACTTCTAGGATATAAACAACCCCCCCGCGGCGCAGCCGCGGGGGGGTTGTTTTTGGCTAAAATTTTTTGGACCTACTTGTTGGCAATGGCCCTCATATCTGCACCAGTAGGTTTCTGGTAGAGAGCGAGATCAAAGTGGCGTGTAGCTGCATAGAGGTGATCGAAAATATCCGACATGATGCCTTCGTAAACCGCCCAATCCGTGGTCGCGGTAAAGCAGTACACCTCAATAGGAATTCCTTCGGTGGTTGGTTGTAACTGACGTACCATGAGCGTGAAGTCGTTGTTGATGCCGCTGTGATTGCTCAAATAGAATTCAATGTACTTTCGGTACAGACCAATGTTAGTTTGGCGACGCCCGTTTAGTAGGCTAGCACCTTTAATGTCTTTACCTGTATTGTCGGTATCAATCTCCCCTTGGCGTTTATTCATAAACGCAGCAATTAGATCGATTTCCTTTAGTGCATCCATCAAACCTTCATCGAGGTGACGAATGGAAGTGATGTCGATGTGAATGTTTCGCTTGATGCGTCGAGCACCGCTCTCTGACATACCGCGCCAATTCACGAAACTGTCTTGCACAAAAGCCGTAGCCGGTACAGTGCTTACTGTCTTGTCGAAGTTTTTCACCTTCACGGTAGTCAGGTCTATGCTCAATACATCGCCGTCGACACCATATTTGGAAAAGGTGATCCAATCGCCCACCTTGACAAGGTCGTACATATGAATCTGGAAGTTGGCTAAAAGACCTTTGATGCTGTCTTGAAAAACCAATATGAGGATGGCTGTAGTACCGGCAAAAGCCCCGAGGATCGCTCCTGCTGAAGTGCCTGTTAGAATGGATATTAGTGCTATGGCTGCACCAAAGAAGGCCAACAAGCGTACTACCTGTGAAATGGTGCGGATGGGAGTATTGGTGTACTTCTCGTTTTGACTGAGCCAATTTTCCAATGCACGCAACGTCCGGTTAACCACCGTTACGACCAAAAGTAGAATGTATACAACGACAGCTTTTTCAAAGTAGGGAATCATTCGCGGCACGTCGCTCAGAATATACGCTAGGCTATTGAATACAATGGCGGCAGGAACTAAGTGCGCCAGACCCTTGAAAACTTTTTGCTCGAAGAAGTAATCGTCCCAGGTTGCTTTCGTCCGCTTTACGGCAGCATGGATGATGCTCACGAGAATGCGCCTCGAAACAAAATCGGCCAATAATGAAAGAAGGGCTAATAAAACAACGTCAATACCGAGTGCTGTCCACTCGATGTAACGTTCGTCAATATTTTGGTTGGCGAGCCATTGGCTTGCCCAGTGAATTTTATCCATTAGAACGGGTGAAACATAGTTACGCTATCAAATCTAACTGAAGTTGCGTAAAAATATCCCAATCCGTACACGGTTGTATCATCTTGTCTGCGAATATTCCCAATCTGAGGGCTGTAAGGCACACTAAATAGACCGCCTCCGCCAATATTATTGGCCATGATGGTGAGGTAGTCAAACATGCCTGAACTCAAAGTTCTCGTCTCGTACGTGATGTTAATCAAGGTATCGCGGTACACAGTATATGGAGGGCCGATAAAGTTGAATCGGCTAACCTGTGTGCCTTCGATAAATTGATCGTCGTTGAAAATATTGATTGCTGAGTTCAAGCTCATTTCGGTCTCCTGCGGTTCGAAAGGGCCTACCAGGCCGTTTGGTGCATATATTTTGGTCGTCCAGTAATTTTTGATCCAGTACGCATTGCCACGCCCTTGCGGATCGTTCCACAGAGCATAAGGGCTGTAGAACGATGAGTCGGCATCGGCATAGAACACAGAATCTCCCGTCCGGAAGTCCACCCAACTGCTGTCATCCTCGAGTATTTGGAACATAGGTGCCAAGAAACTAAACGGTTCGTTGGTGCGGTCCGGAGTGCTTTCCCAAAGCCCAGTCGCATTGCCGTAGCCTTGTGGCACATCGATCAGCATGTGGTAAGAAACGCCAACCTCAGAAAGTAGCGTGGTGTCTTCGTAGCGGCCCGGGCTAACCTCTGTCAGTACACTGTACAGACTATCTTCTACATAAACCTCTACAATGGCTCCTTCAATTTCATTTGGGTCCTCCGTAGATAGATACGGCGAGCTGATGGTGAGGTCTACATAAGTACCAACACCTTCGACATCAGTGACTGAACCACTCACTGAAATGAGCGAGGTGCCATCGTAAGCATCCGTTTTTACCTTGTCGGTAACGTCTATTTCACAAGAGGCGAATACGGTCGCAATAATTGCTGGAATAATGAGCTTTTTCATGATTTAGAAGTCTAGGGTGTAGGTAATGGTTGGAATGGCTGTGGCGAAAATCGAAAGCTGCGTGGCTTTTGTCTGTCCTGTCGGATCGCCGTTTTCGTCCAATTCTTCTTCAAAGAAGATGCTGAAGGCATTTTTACGGGCATAAGCATTGTACACACCGAAGTTCCAACTGCCTTCCCAATCTCGGTTTTTCTTATTTGGGGTTTTTACGTCCATACTCAAATCCAAACGATGGTAAGCAGGCGTTCGGCTGTTGTTTCTGCTGAGTGCGAAAGGATAAATAATTCCTTCAAATTCGCTGCGTGCTTCTGGGTAAGTGTATGGCTTACCTGTTTGATAAATGAATGAACCCGAGAAGCTGATGTTTGGTTTCCAAGCGTAGGCAGCAACAATGGCAATATCGTGTGGTTTGTCCTGAGCGGCTCTGTACCACTCTCCAAGATTAATCCATTCCTCAGGTGTCGCGCCAAGGTCTACCTGCAACTCAGAACGGCTGTAGGTGTACGCAATCCAACCCGTTAAAGCGCCAATCTTTTTGTCAAGTTGCATTTCAACGCCATAGCTTCGGCCGCGACCCGTCATTAGGTCAACCTCTATATTATCTACGCCGGTAGGCTGCGCACCGTTTTTGAAATCTACGAGATCACGCAACGATTTGTAGTACGTTTCAACGCTCAGCTGCCACTCGCCACTGGCAAAGTTTCTGTTCCAACCTAGAGCGACTTGATCTGCAGTTCCTGGTTTAATGAATCGACCTGCTGGTCTCCATGTATCAATAGGAAGGGAAGAGGTGGTATTTGAAATCAGGTGAATGTACTGACGCGTTCTGTTGTAGCTCGCTTTGATGGCAGAATTCTCTGTCGTTTTAAAATTGATACCGAGACGTGGCTCGATACCTTGCAGACCGTCGTACCCTTCGATAAGTTCACCACTGGCATAAGAGGTTGTATCTACGATGAGATCATTGCGCACAGTTCCGTTGGCAGTAGGAGTGTAATTGATGACGTCGCGCTCCCCAAAATTGTAGAAAGAGCTGTAGCGAACACCACCTCTAATCGTGAGTCGGTTGTTTACTTTCCAATTGTCTTCAATGTAAATCGCAGGTTCTACCGCATATTCGTTTTGAAGCTCAATGTTGATGTCTGTGAGGTTGCTATCAATGTAGTCCAACGTGGTAGAGAAAGGCTCAAAATCATATACGGTTGCTTCTGCACCATAGTTCACTTGGTGGCTCGCATTCGGGAACCAGCTAAAGGCTACTTTGTTTGTTTGGTTCTTGATATAAGCGATGTTATCAATTTTCGCCTGAGGAAAATCGAAACCAATGGCATAGTCGTAATCCGAATAGATCGTGCTGACGTTCAAGAACAATTTATCGTTAATGAGATAATTCCAACGTCCTGTTAGACCGAGGTTCCCCCAGTTAAATTTCACGAGACCAGGAACACCAAAAGCATCTTTTCCGTAGTAAGCGCTCAAGAACAACCTGCTTTTATCGCTGAACTTGTAGTTGACCTTTGCATTGAGGTCGTAGAAATTGGCAATGATGTTGTTGATATCATCGTTCGGGCTTGCTTTCAAAAGTACATCTTGGTAAGAACGACGTCCGGCTATCATGAAGCTCGCTTTATCCTGAACAATAGGACCTTCGAACATCACTCGAGAAGAGAGTAGTCCTAAACCCACAGTGCCGCCGTATTCCTTTGTATTACCTTCTTTTTGACGAACGTCCAATACTGAAGAAAGGCGACCGCCGAAGGGTGCTGGAATACCACCCTTATATAGTTTCAAATCACGAACGGCATCTCCGTTAAACACAGAGAAGAATCCGAATATGTGTGAGGAGTTGTATACGGGGGCTTCGTCCAATAAAATTAGGTTTTGGTCGGTTTTGCCACCGCGAACATTAAAACCCGAAGCGCCCTCTCCGACGGTTGTAACGCCTGGAAGTAGTGTGATCGAACGGATAACATCAAACTCTCCCAAGAACTGAGGAATGGTTTTTATCTGCTTGGCCGTCAACTGTGTTGTTGACATTTCTGCACGATTCAAATTCTCGTCGAGCTTTTTGGCCGTCACCTGAACCTCTTGCAACTCATTGGTCGCTTCTTTCAGTTCAAAATTGACCGTCTGACTCTCGTTTAAATTGATTTTTTTGGTCATCGTCTCGTAACCAATGTAGCTGATGGTAAATGTGTATTCACCTGCAGGCAGAGTCAAGGAGTAGAAGCCGTAAATATTTGTCACGGTTCCTTGTCTGCTTTCGTTGACAATAGAGGCGCTGATTAATTCTTCACCACTCGCCGCGTCGCGGATGTATCCGCTCAGAGTAACGTTCTGAGCCTGAGTAGTTAGGGTGAATGCTAGTCCTAGGAAGGCAAGCCATTTCTTCATAATGCGGAGGTTTTCTAACCTATTAAGGATTGAGGTCCAATTTTGTTCCGCTAATTGTCAAAGTTTGTGCCAAAAAGCTTCGACAAACTTTAATCTTTTAAAAAGAGTTTGAAGCCTAAAATGGTGCCGGTTAGACTGCACCCAATTACGTTTGCAAAGATCAATGGAAAGTCACCTATGCTCAGCCCGTAGATGAGCCAGCAAAATTGGCCCGTAAACATCATGATATACATGGTCAAGCTGAGGTCTTTCACCTTTCGCTGCTTGATGATTTTCCATGCTTGCGGTACAAATGCCGAGGTGGTCAACACCGCCGCCACGATACCGATTGTTGATATCCAATTCATCTGACAATATTACCACATTACCAGCGTATGACGACTTCGCGGTCAGTCATTTCTGCATAGCCTTCTTCGTCTAGTGTAGGTTGGATGATTTGGTCGCCAACCATAACCTCGGCACCCTCCGGAATTTTAGTGCGTAGCGTCCAAATATTAGGACCTTCTTGAATCAATAGTAATTGGTTTTTACGTATTGCGTCACCCTTCAGGAAAGCAACATCTAAATACGTTTGTAGCTCCCCTTCGCCAATAGCAATACCCTTTAGTTGGGGATGGGTCCAATTCGAAGGAAAGGCCAAATCAATAGTAATTTTATGCTGCTGTGGATCCGGTTGAACTCCGAAAAATTGGCGCACGATAGGATAGCCGAAACTGTAAATGTTCCAAGCCTGGCACATCATCCCGAAATCTGGACTTACCTCATACATACTTCCTGGATGCGCATATCCCCAACTACGGGACATGCGGTGCAAATAATCCAACGCCTTGTCCGGACGGCCGTAGTTGTTTTCAGCAACTGCCGCCACCCCCGTAGGCAAGGTCATCACTGCCCCGACATAGGTAAAGGTCTTTTTACGTTTCGCAAACCCGTCGGTATCTGTTCCTGCACTTTCATCGCGATCGATGCCGGTGACAAACATCCCAAATGGATTTGTGTACTGTGCTGCTTTATCCAATGCTTTCAGAGCATATTCCTCAGGTGCAAATCCCACCTCCATTGGGGTGTTGACGATCCAATTGTGATGGATGCTGTATGGATTCACCGCACTGCCTGAAGCAGCAGCCTTCTTAGTAGTTTCCAATTCCTCTACCGCCCAAGGCTTGTTTAAGCCTTCAGCTCTTACTATAGCGCCGTCAATAAGCTCTAAAACTTGGGTCTTAGTTCCTCGCACGTCCGCATAAGCATCGGCCTCAGCAACCCAATACTTTCCATTGATATACATTTTCAATGCTTCGGCTTTTTTGCCTGCCCATTCGTCGGTATGGTTAGTGTCTTTCATCGCTACCGCAGCGTGATATAGTGCTTCCCACCCCTGTACGGTGTAGGCGGCTACATCAATCATTTCGCCGTTCATGCCGTGAATTTCCATCATCCCATAACCGTTAGGTATTCCATTACCGTCCAAGTCTTGAGCTTCTAGCCATTGCATGGATTTGATCATTAAAGGATACATTTCAGCTAAGAATTCACGATCCCCGCTCCACAGGTAGGTATCCCAAACTGCAGTCACGAACTGTGGGGTTTCGTTCATGTTCCCGGGGTTAAATACCGCGCCATTGGTGGACATTTCATGGATGATTTGCCCCGTGCCGTTGGTGCGCTCGGAGGCTTTGGCCAGTAATCGGAGCATACTTTTACTTAGATCGTAACGCCCGACCGAATTTAGACCGAGAATACTGAATTCTGAATCGCATCCAAAGAACCAAGGGTAGTCTTCAATACCTGCTGCGAACCCGTAGCCAAGGGTGTCAGCGTCCATTTCCAGCCAGATAGCATTGTGCTTTAGCCATCGGAAAACGGTCTCGAGCTGCTCTTCGCCTTCGCAGAAAAAACTGCTGTTCCCGCTGAGTTCAAAATGCTTTTGTTCTTTCGAATACCAGAGATCGCTCCAACTTTCAACTGCGGCCAATTCTTCAGTGGCCTCCTGTTTTGTGAGTCCGCCGGCGATGTAGAACTGATGGGTTTTTGACGGACTGCTTGTGAGGTGTGCGGGAGTTATCGCTCCTTTCGAGGAAGCGCTAATACGTACTTGCCATCCGTTTTTTGCATCGGTTGCAGTCCATTGGTTGTTCTCTGCTGCAATGATGTCAGTGCTATCGATCATGTTTGTGCGCTCACCTAGCCAAGTTGGCCTTAGGTCTGCTCTCGGATAGAAGAGTAGTTGCGCCTTCGGGAATTCGCTCATGTCGTATTCGACCACCATGCCTTTCGCTGGGTCGGGAATGAACTGGGTTCGGGTAATGGTTTTGCCTTGGATGTTGTAGGAGAATATGGAGCCAAGGGCATTAGTACTGTAGGTAGTGGCGCTATCCAAGTAAACGGTATCTCCTTTGTGAATCATTGCGGCAGTATATCCGTCGAGGAGTTTGATGGGATGTGCCCAAAGACCGCCCATCTCTCCTTTGATGTGCCAACCCATATCTGGGAAGGTGCCGTCTTGAAATCCGACGCAATACGCATGATTTCCAGGGGTCATCTGTTTAGAATGTAGATAGTTTGCGGTACCTTGGAGGGTTTCCATGGTGCTCATACGCTCGACCAATGGATAGTCAAGCTCTTCGGTTAGAGGAGTTGTACATGCGGCCAGGACTAGGCTGCAAAGGATGAATAGCCTAGTATTGTTGATAACTTGTTGATAACTATCCCTAAGTACCATAGTTTGTGGGTTGCAGAGTTGTCTGAATTGGCAGTGTAAGCTACTTTTGCAGCATCTTAATAAAACAAGAATACAACATGTCTCAATTAGTTGGTAAAATCGCTCAAATTATCGGTCCTGTAGTGGACGTGCGTTTTGAGGGTGCCGCAGGCGAGCTTCCAAAAATTTACGAAGCTCTTGAAGTAACAAAATCAAACGGCCAGGTGGTTGTTCTTGAGGTGCAGAAGCACGTAGGTCAAGAAACTGTTCGCGCCGTATCTATGGATTCTTTGGACGGATGTCAGAGAGGACAGGATGTAATCCCAAAAGGACAGGCAATCACAATGCCTATCGGTGATCAGATCTACGGTCGTGTATTCAACGTAGTAGGTGAGGATATCGATGGTATCGGTGGTGTTGACCGTTCTAAAGGTTTACCGATCCACCGTCCAGCGCCTGCTTTCGAAGACTTGAGTACATCTACAGAAGTACTTTTCACAGGTATTAAAGTAATTGACCTTATCGAGCCTTACTCTAAAGGGGGTAAGATTGGTCTATTCGGTGGTGCCGGTGTAGGTAAGACGGTATTGATCCAGGAATTGATTAACAACATTGCCAAAGGCCACGGTGGTCTTTCTGTATTTGCCGGTGTTGGTGAGCGTACTCGTGAGGGTAATGACCTTATGCGTGAAATGCTCGAATCTGGCATTATTAATTACGGTGACGATTTCATGCACGCCATGGAAGAAGGCGGTTGGGACCTTAGCAAGGTAGACAAGGAGTTGATGAAAACTTCTAAAGCAACCTTCGTATTCGGTCAGATGAACGAGCCTCCAGGTGCACGTGCACGTGTTGCCCTTTCAGGTTTGACATTGGCAGAGTACTTCCGTGATGGTGAAGGCGACGGTCAGGGTAAAGACATCCTGTTCTTCGTTGATAACATCTTCCGTTTCACGCAAGCAGGTTCTGAGGTATCGGCACTTCTAGGTCGTATGCCTTCTGCGGTAGGTTACCAGCCAACCCTAGCTTCTGAGATGGGTGCGATGCAAGAGCGTATTACTTCCACTAAGAACGGTTCTATTACTTCGGTTCAAGCGGTATACGTACCTGCGGATGACCTTACGGATCCGGCTCCTGCAACAACGTTTGCTCACTTGGATGCAACAACGGTATTGTCACGTAAGATCGCTGAGCAAGGTATCTACCCTGCGGTTGATCCACTAGATTCTACTTCTCGTATTTTGACTGCGGACATCGTAGGTCAAGAGCACTACGATACTGCACAGCGCGTAAAAGAGACATTGCAGCGCTACAAAGAATTGCAGGATATTATTGCGATTCTAGGTATGGAAGAGCTTTCTGAAGAGGATAAACTAGTAGTATCACGCGCTCGTCGTGTAGCTCGTTTCCTTTCTCAGCCGTTCCACGTAGCAGAGCAGTTTACAGGTCTTCAAGGGGTATTGGTAGATATCAAGGATACTATAAAAGGCTTCAACATGATCTTGGACGGTGAGTTAGATCAGTACCCAGAGGCTGCCTTCAACTTGAAAGGTACCATCGAAGAGGTGATCGAAGCTGGTGAGAAAATGTTGGCTGAGGCTTAATCCAACTAGATTATGTACTTAGAAGTCATCACACCTGAAGCTGTATTGTTCAAAGGCGAGGTAAGCTCAGTAGTGCTTCCTGGCCGCGACGGTCTCTTCCAGATCTTAAAAGATCACGCACCAATCATCTCAGCTTTGGGACCTGGTACGGTGAAGATTCGTGTTGCTGACGATACGCAAACGCTAGATACATTGAGCTCTCAGGTTATTCTTGATACCTCTGACGACAAGCTTTGCACCGTAGAGGTGAAGGGCGGCGTCCTAGAGTGCAAGAACAACAAGATCTCAGTACTCGCTAGTTAATTAGGTAGCGAAATAAATTTTATAAAAAACCCGCGGCGGAGCCGCGGGTTTTTTTGTGCCTTTCATTCCCGGCCTTATATGTACTTACTCCCGCAGGTCGTTATATATTCGCAGACCAACACACAATGAAATGAGAAAGACAATGCTTCTATGTGCCGTGCTTTTGACGGCATCATTAACTGCACAAGAATTTGGACAGCGCAAAAGCTTTCGAGGAATCGTAGCCAAGAAAGACAAGCCGACCTTGCTCAACGAGGTGGAGGTAAGCACGTCGGTCGCTGGGGATACTTATGCGACAGCGGCCCGTACGGTGACCGTATTGACGGCAAAGGAAATTCAAGAGTTGCCGGTGAACACGATCAATGAGGTGTTGGAATATGTTGCTGGATTAGATGTGCGCCAGCGCGGACCGCTAGATGTGCAATCGGATATTGGTGTGCGTGGAGGAACCTTCGATCAGGCTTTGGTTTTGGTCAATGGCATTCGCATGAACAACATGCAGACCGGCCACCACAATATGAATTTGCCCATTCCCATTGCCATGATTGAGCGCATCGAGATCCTTCACGGAGGTGCCTCAAGGGTGCATGGCGTGGGAGCGATGACCGGAGTCATTAACATCGTGCTGAAGAAAGCACAAACGAAATTAAATGGCGGCTACCGCACGGCTGTTGGTGCCCACGGACTTCAACAGCATGCGTTAAACGCTGGGTTGAAAGTGGGTAAATGGGGTGCCTTGGTAGGAATGCAGCGCGATCAAAGCAGCGGATATGTGGATAATACGGATTTTGAATCGGACCGATTCACGATTGCTCTAGAAAGAGATGTTACCTTCTTAGGATTCCAAGGCGGTTTGAGCCTGCTTTATGCAGAGAATCAAAAGGCTTTCGGTGCGGCAGATTATTATACAACGACCTTCCCGGACCAATTCGAAGCGACTACTACGACGCTGTTTGGGACTTCATTGAAGTTGGCAAAAAATAAGTTGAGCTATGCGCTCGATTTGAATTATGTCGGCGGTACAGATCGATTTGAATTATACCGTCAGACGCCAGGGCAGGGGGGCTTTGATGCGTCTTATGTGGCATATCAGTTCGATCTTATTACCTCGAGGTTTTATCGCCCAACGACACAGGATACAGCTTCTGCTTGGTATACGGGGCATAATCATCATCGTACTAATGCCTACACTGTCAATGAAAGGATGACCTACGAATGGAACCCTTTGAATACCACGACTATTGGCATAAATCTAAGACAGGATGAAATTATCTCCAATGCGCTTGGAACGTCAGCAATAATATCGAGGACAATTCCAGGTTGGCCTGGGACTTACAATAGATACCAGAATCAATTAAATATCAGCTATTTCTTGGAGCACCGCTATACGGCTGGACCGATGCGCGTTACCGCAGGTGTAATGTTAAATCAGCGCCAATTGGGCGAGGAAAATTTTGTAAGCGCGTGGAGCCCAGGCGTTGATGTGGCGTACAAATTAGGCAAAGTGACTACAGCATATGCGTCAGCGGACCAAAGTGTGCGCTATCCAACCTATACAGATTTGTATTATGCCCGTGGCAATGCTTTTGGTTCTATAGATCTGCAGCACGAGAGTGCGCTTAATCTTGAAGCCGGACTTCGTAGAGGGGTGGATAAGAACATTCGCTACAATGCGGCACTGTTCCACCGCCGTTCTGCCAACCTCATTGATTGGGTGACTTACCCGGGTAACGACACGGCGTACGCGCAGAACATTACCGCCTTGAATCTAACGGGTTTAGAGGCCAACTTCGGCTATTATGCCTCCAAGCGTAAAGACTTTGTGCGCAGCGTTGTAGGTTCGGTTCTTTTCATGAATGGCGCGTCGCCTGAGGTGGATTACAGCTCCTTGTACGCGCTAGATAATCTGGCGGCCAAGGCAAATATCACAGTGAATAATAGATTGGGTAAGGGCTTGTACTTGAAGTGGGCGTTGACTGCTCAAGATAGAGTGGGTACTTACCGAGATGCAAGCACAGGAGATGAGGTTGCTTATGCGCCGTTTGTTATTGCGGATGCTAAATTATACTGGGCGCCGATTGCGGGAATTACGCGTCGCCAAATCCCGTTCCAAGCCTTCGTCAACATCAATAACGCCTTCGGCACTCAATACTACGATCGAGGCAATGTGGCTCAACCTGGACGCTGGATCAGCACAGGGTTTGAATTGCGATTTAGATAATTCGAAAATTTTTAAAGCATAAAAAAAGCGCCCGCAGGGCGCCTTTTTTTATGAAGAACAGGATCAATCTCGCGGTCGATACTCCAAATAAACCGTATCTCCTTGAGCGGTGTAGCGCTCAGGCGTTTTCAAAAAGAATCCGCCATTTATCGCGTTGTTTTGAGCATCTAGAATTGTCGTTCGAGCAATCTCCCCGTAGCCGAATTGAATCCAGTGCTGCGTTTGAAAAGTCATCATAAGTTCGATAGGGGCAAACTGATCGCCTATTTGAATAGGTCCAGAAACGTCGTAATTATCAGCTACTCCATTCGCCAAAGGGAACGAGGTGACATAATACGTTAAATCTGAATAATCACCTGTTGGAAGACTGTCCATTCTAGGCACAGCATAAATGGTATGCTCGAGACTAAAGGTGTCTACATGAATGATATCGGGTGAAAAAATATTGTCAAAATTGGCAGAAACGAATTCAAAGCTACCAAGAAGCGATGTTCTCAAAGTATCGGAATAAACATCCACTCTCTCCCAACAATCAAAACAATCCGGAGACTTTTCGTCAAAATAAAAATACCCGTTTACATCCGTTGTCGTGGTGGCTAGTATGTCATACGAACCGCCTTCGTCTGTGGTGTATTG
>CBFHHP010000007.1:33368-54055 GCA_965655745.1 uncultured Schleiferiaceae bacterium | reverse complement strand
ACCTCGACTAACGCTCGAGGACTTCTTTAAAATATTCAGACCATTGTATCGGGTCTTTCGCGCCATCGGCCTCGAAAGACCCGATTTTTGTTCGACGCAATCCGCTGAGATGCGCACCTGAATTAAGGGCCTTGCCCAGGTCGTGTGCTAAAGAGCGGATGTAGGTTCCTTTACCACAAAGTACCCGTATAGCGAGCACGTTGTTTTCAAAAGACAAGATTTCTAGTTCATGGATGGTGATACTGCGCGGCTCCACTATGACCTCCTCTCCGGCACGCGCTTTCTCGTAGATGCGAACTCCGCCCTGCTTAATGGCTGAAAATATAGGTGGATACTGCTGGATGTCGCCAGTAAACTTTGGAAGAACAGCTTCAATAGCTCCACGGTCGATATGCGCTGTAGGAAATGTGGCGTCTATCTCACTTTCTAAATCATAGGAAGGCGTTGTGCCACCAAAAGTGATTTGCGCTACATACTCTTTGCTTTGCCCCATGTAGGCACTTATTTCCTTGGTCTTCTTCCCTACGCAAATAATCAATAGCCCAGTGGCAAGAGGATCTAGAGTACCGGCATGGCCAACCTTGAGTTTTTTTAAACCCAATTCTTTTTGAAGGGTATATCGAATCTTGGCAACGGCCTGAAAACTGGTCCACTCCAGAGGTTTATCCACCAAGAGTACCTGGCCCGCTTTGATTTCATCCGCTGTCATTGGGGGATACTAGAAGAATTGGCTCACCAAAACGATGAGTGCCACTGCAAAACAGTAAAAGGAGAAATACTTCAGTTGACTGCGTTTTACCAAGGCAATCATCCAGTTACAAGCTACTATTCCGCTAAAGAACGCAGCCAACAGTCCAAGTACAAGTGGGAATGCGCCCACCTCTGTGCCCATCGCTTCTCCTGAGACGATGTCCTTGGCATCAAGCAAGGCCTTACCTAGAATGATAGGCAGCACCATTAGAAAGGAAAATCTAGCTGCCTTTGCGCGGTCTATGCCCAAAATCACGGAAGTTGCAATGGTCGAGCCACTGCGCGAAATACCCGGCAAAATGGCTACTGCTTGAGCCAGACCGACGATTAAAGCATCGACCCAGTTGAGTTCTTTGTTTGTGTCTCGTGCGCGATCTGCCATGAAGAGCAGTAAACCCGTAATGGTCAATGTCGCCCCAATGAGCAAGAGCTGGCCTTCAAATAAGGCACTTATCTGTTCCTCAAAAGCCAATCCTATGATACCTGCAGGCACCATAGAAACCAGAATAAAGAGCGCAAATTTTGTTTCGTCATTCCAAGAAAACTTCAGTAATCCGTTGACGATTTTACCAATGTCTTTGCGAAATACAACAATCGTACTCAACGCTGTACCGGCATGCACCACGACATCGAAGGTAAGGCTTTCTTTACCGGAAAGGTCTAAGCCAAACAAGGCTTTACCAATCTCGAGGTGGCCGGATGAGCTTACCGGTAAGAATTCAGTGAGGCCTTGGATAAGACCTAAAAACAAGGCTTGGATCGGAGTCATTATTGACGAGTTAAGCGTCTTTCTTAGGCATCATGATGGCCACAATCGGTAAAAGCAAACCAATGAATAAGAACCAAGGTGCAATACCCACGCGTTGCGCACCAAAAATCTCTGGGTTAAACTCTGACGGGTTCTCAGAACCGCCGCCTAGCATTAAACCAAAGCCTACGGCCAACATAATGAGTCCTGCAATCAAAACCGTGTACTTACGGCGGTCAAAAAGGAAAGTTTCTTTGTTATCCATCTTAAAAGTATAATTCGTTTGTTCTCAATTTTAAATATCTGCGAATGGCAAAAGCTGTGCTCACTCCAGGAACAACAAGGCCTATTGCCAATAAAGCTGCGCCGACAGAAACGAGCACTTCCACGGCAAAGAGTTGCTCCAATCCAGGGAAGTATGCTGCACTAAGGTAGCCCGCACCGGCCAATAAACCCAATGAAAGCGCCGTGCTAATTGTGCCAAGTAATAAGGCATTCATAATGTACGGTCGACGAATGAATGTGCTTGTAGCGCCGACAAGTTGCATCGTTTTAAGTAAAAACCTTTTAGAATAAATGGTGAGTCGAATGCTGCTGTTGATCAAGGCCAAAGCGATCGCCAAAAGGATGGCTGACGCTCCAAGAAGCACAAATGAGATCTTCTCTATGTTGTCGTTGACTAAGACCACTAAATCGCGGTCGTACAAAACGTCTTTAACATATTCTTCTTCCATCATCTGCGCTTTGAGTGCATCCAGATCACCTTCCGCTACCACATTGGCTTGCAGATTGATATCAATGGTATTGCTCAATGGGTTGTACCCAAGAAAATCAACGAAATCCTCTCCCAATGCGGCCTCAAGACTCTCCGCAGCCGCTTCTTTTGTCACCAACTGCGCACTTTTCGCATACGGTGCCAATTGCTGCGTTTTCAACAATGTCTTCAAATCTGCCTCGGGAATGGACTCCTCCAAGACCAAGGTAAACGTGAAATTCTCCCGTACCGCTTTTGATAAGTCACTGGCGCTCAACACTAAAGTACCCAAAAGGCCCAAAACAAATAGGACGAGGGTCATGGACACTACTACACTGAGGTAGGAAGAACGCACTCGAGAGGCGGTAAATTTTTGCTCTTTGGAACTCATTGAAGCGAAAATAGTAATTCCTGCCCCATCATTCACTAATTTCGCGCGTGTTCAACACTTCTTTAACGACATGGAGTACAATCATCAGGAAATTGACAAGAAATGGCAGGGCAAATGGGCTGCTGAAGGCACCTACCATGCATCAAATTCACAGGATAAGCCAAAATTCTATGTTTTGGACATGTTCCCGTACCCATCGGGTGCGGGTCTGCACGTAGGACACCCGCTGGGCTACATCGCCTCTGACATCTACGGTCGTTACAAGAAGCAAAAAGGCTTTAACGTCCTGCACCCGATGGGGTATGATGCCTTTGGATTACCGGCAGAACAATATGCCATCCAAACGGGACAACACCCTGAGAAAACGACAGAAATAAATACCGCACGCTACCGCCAACAGCTCGATAATATTGGTTTCGGCTTGGACTGGTCGCGTGAATTCAAAACCACAGATCCTTCCTACTACAAATGGACGCAGTGGATATTCATTCAACTCTTCGATGCGTGGTACGATTACAATGAGGGCAAGAGCCGTCATATTGACACGCTTGTAGCTCATTTTGCTACTCGCGGTACCAAAGGTTTGAACGCCGCACAAACTGAAGAATTAAACTTCAGTGCCGCAGAATGGTCAGCAATGAACGAAGCGGCACAAGCAGAAGCTTTATTGAATTACCGATTGGCCTACCGCAGCGAAAGCAACGTGAACTGGTGTCCTGCCCTGGGCACCGTATTGGCGAACGACGAGGTGAAAGACGGCTTGAGTGAGCGTGGCGGTCATCCTGTACTACAGAAAAAAATGATGCAATGGTCGATGCGAATCACCGCCTTCGCAGATCGTCTGCTCGAAGGATTGAACCGCATCGATTGGAGTACGTCACTTAAAGAGACGCAGCGCAACTGGATAGGAAAATCTGTGGGTGCTGCGATCTTCTTTGATATCGATGGGCACGAGGGACAGATCGAGGTCTTCTCAACGCGTCCAGATACCTTGTTCGGCGCCACGTTTGTGACTTTGGCGCCAGAGCATGAATTGGTTCAAAAAATTACCACGGCCGACCAGCGGGAGGCCGTAGAAGCCTACCAAGCCAAGGCTGCTGCGCGCAGCGAACGCGACCGTATGGCGGATACAAAAACCATCAGTGGTTGTTTTACCGGTGCCTATGCCGTGCATCCGATTAGCGGTGCTAAGGTGCCTATTTGGATCGGCGATTATGTATTAGCGAGCTATGGGACAGGTGCAGTAATGGCCGTTCCTGGTCACGACAGCCGCGATTATGCCTTCGCCAAACACTTTGACCTAGAGATAGTAGAGGTCGTAGCTGGCGGCGATTTGAGCGTAGAGGCCTTCGAAGCCAAAGAAGGGAAAATGGTGAATTCCGATTTTCTTAACGGCATGGAGTGCATGGACGCCAAGGCGAAAATGATTGAGCACCTAGAAGGCATTGGCTACGGAAAAGGAGCCACTCAATATAAATTACGCGATGCCATCTTCGGACGTCAGCGCTACTGGGGAGAGCCTATTCCGGTGTACTATGAGAACGGTATTGCCAAGACGATGCCGCTCGAAGATTTGCCATTGACCTTACCAGAGGTGGATGCCTACTTACCTACAGAAGACGGCGAACCGCCGCTCGCACGCGCCAACGGTTGGACCTACAAAGGCCATCCCTTGGAGACGACTACTATGCCGGGCTGGGCTGGTTCATCGTGGTACTTCTTGCGTTACATGGACGCACACAACAACGAAGAATTTGCTGGCAAAGCCACTACCGAATATTGGAATCAGGTGGATTTATACGTTGGCGGCTCTGAGCACGCTACAGGCCACCTCCTCTACTCACGCTTCTGGACGAAATTCCTTTTTGACATGGGCTTCATCCCCTTTGACGAGCCGTTCAAGAAGTTGATCAATCAAGGGATGATTCAAGGCATCAGCGCCTTCGTTCATAGAATTATTGGTACCAACACTTTTGTAAGTGCTGGACTTAAGGGCGACCATGAAACGCAGGCCATTCATGCAGACGTAAGCTTGTTGCAAGGAGACGAGCTGGATGTGGAAGCATTTAAGCGTTGGCGCGAAGAATACAAAGATGCCGAATTCATACTGGAAGATGGCAAGTACATCTGTAGCCGCGAGGTGGAGAAGATGTCAAAGTCCAAATTCAATGTGACCAACCCTGACGATATCGTAGAGAAATATGGTGCCGATGTATTGCGCATGTACGAGATGTTCTTAGGTCCGTTAGAGCAAAGCAAGCCGTGGAACACTCAAGGTCTTTCTGGCGTGGCCGGTTTCCAACGTAAATTCTGGAAGCTCTTCCACCAAGGAGGATCGTTTAACGTAAGTGATGCACCAGCCGATAAAAAGGCCTTGAAAGCAGCGCATGCATGCATCAAGAAAGTGAACGAAGACATTGAGAACTTCAGTTTCAACACTTCGGTCAGCGCATTTATGATTGCGACCAACGAATTGACAGATTTGAAGGCCAATAACCGCGAAGTGCTGGAGCCGCTCGTTCGCCTGATCTCACCGTTTGCCCCACACCTTGCAGAAGAATTGTGGGAACTGTTGGGCGGAGAAGGTTCAGTAACGCACAGCGAGTATCCAACGCACAATGAAAGCTACTTGGTAGAGAGCAGCAAGAACTATCCAGTTTCGTTCAATGGTAAGGTTCGATTCCAATTGGAATTGCCACTAGACATGAGCAAAGATGATATCGAGAAAGCCGTGATGGCCGACGAGCGTACAGCAACTCAGATCGGCGACAAGCAGGTCCGTAAGATGATTGTCGTGCCTGGCCGTATTATCAATATTGTCATTGGCTAGTCCGAAAGGAGGAGCAAAAAATGTAAAGCTGAATCCCACTAAAAAAGGCGCCCTGAAGGGCGCCTTTTTTAATTCTTAATCAGGATTTTCGAGGGCCTAGAGCGCATCTAGTTCCTGCTTGAGCGAAGTCATGTAGCTTTTATACGCCTCCATACGATCAGACTCTAACGGTTTGGCATCTGGCAATTTTTGCTTGTACGGATCGACCTGCTTGTCGTTTACCCAGAAGCGGTAACATACGTGCGGCCCAGTGGCCAGTCCGGTTGAACCTACGTAACCAATAACATCTCCTTGCTTCACGCGAACATCGTTTTTGATGCCGGGCTTGATCTTGCTCATATGCAAATACTGGGTCGTATAAGTGCTGTTGTGGCGAACCTTAACATAATTACCATTGGCTGATGTGTATTTAGCAGCAATAATGACACCGTCTGCCGTTGACATAATTGGTGTGCCAGTAGGTGCGGCATAATCTGTCCCTAAATGGGCCTTCCAACGCTTTTGCACCGGATGGAATCTACGACCGCTGTAGCGCGAAGAAATGCGGGTAAAGTTCAGTGGTGCACGCAAGAAGGTCTTGCGTAAACTGCGGCCTTCCTCATCGTAGTAATCATCAAAGCCCAATTCATTCTCGTACGGGAACGCATAGAAATCATTACCCACATGGGTAAGGTTGGCAGCGACAATGCGCTTGAGACCAACATAGGTGGTATCGTCCACATACTCCTCTTCGTAAATCACTGAGAAGGCGTCGCCTTTTTGCAAGCGGAAGAAATCAATGGTCCACGCATAAACTTCCACCAAAGACATGGCCAGCGCCTGAGTACCACCCGCACGACCCACACTTAGGTAGAGGGCGTCATCGATAGTACCGCTAATTTCACGGCGACGGACTTCACGCTCTTTCTCCACTTTTTTCGTGAATACTGAATCGTTAATTCCAATAATCCAATACTCGAATTTGCTTTCCGGGTAGATGAAATACGACGGGAAAAGTGAGCTGTCGCCCGTGGCGAATTGGACCTCAACCCCGGCACGAATGCGGCGTACATTGAACTCATCCTCAACAGCAGCGGCAATTTTATAAATCTGGGCAGTATTGATACCTCTTTTACCCAACAAAGCGCCAAAGCTCTCCCCTGAAGCAATCTTGTGCGATTCAAAACGAAGTGTATCTGCCGGCAGGGTCAAATAATAGGTGGGCTCCTCGACCACAGGCTCCTCATCTGCTAAAACGCTTGGAGCATCAGGGTTAGAGGTGATTACTGCGATGATAATGACAAGAAAAATGGAAGCTACAGCCACCCATGCAATCTTCTTTGTACTCATGTATTCTTACGATTCTAATTCAGCCAGCACCGCGTGCACCCAACTCTTGCCCCATTGGGCTTTCTGCTCAGCAGTCCACAATTCTGGGAAGAATATTCTACGTTGAAAACGCGGCGGCAGGTATTTCTGCCAGTTGGTACCGCCGGTCGCAGGAATATCCGCTGGCTTCTTCGATAAGTATCGAACGGCTGTTTTATAATGTTGTAGGGGCCAATTCACATTAATATTCAAATCCAAAGCCCGTAAGGCATCTTCAAGTTGCTTGCGCTCATCGTCACTAGCATTTGATTTTAATTCTTGGAACCGAACCCAGATGTTGCAATGTTCATAGACTTCCGCCGTGAAGAGCAAGTCGTCCCAATACTTGTCCATGAACTGGGTAGCGGTGTAGGCCGGCTTCCCATTATCTTCTCTTGTTGCACCATTTTTCCAATAAATCCCATCCATTTGATCTTCGATTGAGGCATCCGCTAATTCCTCACGGCGAGATTCACTGACAATGTTTATAAGCGGGGCACAACCCAGCTCAATGATGCGGTACTGTACGCTTTGAAATCCCGAGGCCGGTGCAAGAGCATCTCTAAAGGCCAAGAATTCTTCTTTCTTCATCCCCAACTCCATCACACCAAAGCTACCTCTAAGCGCACCGAAATACCTGTTGATTCGATGAATGCGTTCGGTAAAATCGGCCACCGTATTGGCCTCGTTTTTTGCGATAGCATCAATCTCAATGCGAGCAAGTTTGAAATACAACTCCGTGATCTGGTGATAGATGATAAAAATGGGTTCGTCCTCAACTTGTGTCACCGGGCGTTGCAGACTCAACAGGGTATCTAGCTGAATATAATCCCAATAGTTCTGAAAACGCTGTAATTGCCAGCCGTTGACGTAAGTCTCAAAATCTTGACCAGTCTGTTCGATCTTGGAGCGCAACGCTTCAAGTTTTTTCATCAAATCAGGACTCCATTCCATAGTGGCGATAAGTTGGGTTTGATTCAAAAATACGGGGAATAAGGTGTGAGGCAGCCCACCCAAGCAAGAGGTTATAAACGATTATGCCTTGTTCAAAGTGAACTTAAATGTCGTCCCTTCTCCTTCCTTTGATTGAACCATAATGGTTTGATTGTGACGGTCGATAATGTGCTTAACAATAGAGAGTCCTAAACCCGAGCCACCGGCGTCTCTAGTCCTTGCCTTATCTACCCTGTAGAATCTTTCGAAGATTCGACCCTGGTCTTTTTCCGGAATACCGAAACCGTTGTCTTTCACTGAGATTTGCACTTTATTTTCGAGATCAATAATGGCAATAGCCACCTTTTTTTCTCCATCGCTGTACTTAATTGAGTTGACAATGAGATTGTCCAAGACCTGTTCTATGCGGGCAGTATCGCACAAAACATCGGTACGTTCATCGACCTGAAAATCTACGCTTATGTTGGCGTCATTTTTACGAGCATAGGATTCTACACCCTGTAATGTATCTTCTATGAGTAATTTAAGCTGTACGGGCTCTAGTCGAATATCGTATTGGCCAGTTTCTACCTTAGAAAGAACATCCATATCCTTAATCAGTGAAGTCATACGATCGACTGATTTAGCGGCGCGTTTTAAAAATTTAGAAGCGATTTTGGGATCATCCAATGCACCGTCTAACAATGTCAAAATATATCCTTGAATATTGAAGATAGGCGTTTTAAGCTCGTGGCTCACATTTCCCATATACTCGCGGCGAAATTCTTCACGACTTTCTAACTCTTTTACAAGCCGAGCTTGCTTGGCGGTCCATTCGCTTACAGCTACCTCCAGCATATTGAGCGTCATTGTTTTATCAGTTTTAGAAATGGAATCCATGCCACTTTCTTCTATTCGCTCCTGAATACGACGAACACGACGCGTAATATTCGTGTAAATCGTAAACAAAATGAGGGCTAAAACGAGAAGAGCAAAAGATAAAAGCCATAGCCCATCGGGTACAGTTTGATAGGCAATATTAAGTTGAATGAATAGATAACCTATTAATGTTATAATAAACGTTAAGAGTAATGAAACTGGAATAAGTCGTCCTATCCTCATTAGTCTTGGACTTCGAATTTATACCCAACACCTTTTACGGTCTTGATTCGATCGTCTCCAATTTTTTCACGAAGTTTTCTGATGTGTACATCGATTGTTCGACCGCCAACGATTACCGCCGTTCCCCAGATGCGGTCCATAATCTCCTCTCTTGGAAATACTTTACCTGGCTTAGAGGCAAGTAAGCTCAATAGCTCAAATTCTTTTCTTGGAAGATCAAGTACTTTGCCTGCGAGCTCAATATGATAGCGTTCTGGATCAATTACTAAATCTCCTAGACTCATTCGTTCAGGCACTTCTTGTTCTGCAGTAGGTCTGCGGCGAAGCAATGCTTTCAACCTGGAGGTCAACACTTTTGGTTTGACCGGTTTTGTGATGTAGTCGTCCGCTCCGGCTTCGAATCCCGCTACCTGCGAATAGTCCTCACCGCGCGCTGTTAAAAATGCAATGATGGTGCCTTCAAGTGCAGGTACTTTGCGAATTTGATCGCACGCCTCGATACCGTCCATTTCTGGCATCATCACGTCCAATAAAATAAGATCTGGCTTTACTTCTTTTGCGATTGCTACACCTTCTTTACCGCTAGATGCAGTAAAAACCTGGTAGCCTTCGTTCTTCAAATTATACCCTACAATCTCTAAGATATCCGGTTCGTCATCCACTAAGAGTATTTTTGCGCCTGTTGCTTTCATGGTGTTATTTTTGATACGGCAAAAGTAAGTGGTATAATATACACTTTTCGTGGAAATGCTAGTTAAATAGGCACTTAACAGTCTGATAACATTGCCGTAAAAATTCTTTCATCAAGTCTTACCTAAGGTTCACAGCTGCTTAACGACGAGTTAACAATAGTCACCTTCTTTTGCAGTGTCACAAATAAAACAGACACAACAATGAAATTTAACAAACTCATGGCATTCGCGGCAGCTGCCACTTTACTTGCCGCATGTAATGGTGGCGGAGGCGGTACTGATCCCGTTGACCCATCAGTATTGGTAACGAAATCAGGCTTGATTTCTGCAAATGAAACTTGGAGCGCTGACTCTATTTACATCCTTGAAGGGCGTGTAGTAGTTGATGCAGATGTAACTCTAACGGTGGAAGCCGGAACTATCATCAAAGGTGAAGAAGGTGATGGTGCGAATGCATCAGTTCTTATCGTAGGCAAGGGTGGTATGGTAGACATGCAGGGTACTGCAGACAAGCCGATCGTTATGACATCTGTCCTTGACAACATCAACGTTGGTCAACGCAACGGTTCTAACCTTGACGAAACTGATAAGGGACTTTGGGGAGGTTTTATCATCCTTGGTGATGCAACCATCTCAGCAGACGCTTCGGAAGCATTAATCGAAGGTCTACCTGCTAACGAGCCATGGGCTGTTTATGGTGGTTCTAACGATGCTGATAACTCTGGTACTATTTCTTACGTGAGTGTACGCCACGGTGGTACATTGATTGGTGACGGTAACGAAATCAACGGTATCACTTTCGGTGGTGTTGGTAACGGTACAACTGTTAACAATATCGAAGTATTCGCCACTATCGATGATGGTGTAGAATTCTTCGGTGGTTCTGTGAACGCAACTAACGTAAGTGTTACGGCTCAAGGTGACGACGCATTTGACATCGACCAAGCATACTCTGGTACTATCGACAACTTTGTATATGTAGCAGGTGACGATTCTGACCACGGTCTTGAGATTGACGGTCCAGAAGGCTCTGTAACTGGTTCCTTCACTTTGAAAAATGGTACTTTGATGGGAATGAACGGCGAATACGCTGATTTCCGTGACGGTGCAATGGGTAATGTAGAAAACCTATTTTTCTTTGGCTTCTCTGAGTCTTCAGACTTCGAATTGGATGATTCTACTTCTTCTTACAACTACGACAACGGTTTGTTGAACTTCTCTAATGTAGAAATTAACACATCGCACTTGACTGCTGGTAACATGTCAGCTGTTTCTATCTTCATGGATAAATTCAAAGGAGAGCACTTCGCAGGTGGTGCTGTTGTTAACGAGCCTTCATATGGTGCAAACGCAGCAGATTTCGCATGGACGTTGACTGCGAAGAACGGTAACCACGACGACTTCGCCGGTCCATTCTTGGCGCCAAACAACGTAGTCGTTTCAGGTACTACTGGTGATGCAACATGGTCTTCTGCTCGTATCTACGAACTTCAAGGTCGCGTTATCGTTGCTGATGGTGATACACTAACTATCGAGCCAGGAACTATCATTAAAGGTGGTTACGGGCAAGGTGCAAACTCATCAGTTATCGTAGTTGCTCAAGGCGGTTACATTGAAGCTCTTGGTACAGTTGATAACCCAATTATCATGACTTCTATCGCTGATAACATCGAATTGGGTCAGCAAGCAGGTACCAACCTCGACGAAACAGATGCTGGTCTTTGGGGTGGTTTGATCGTATTGGGTTACGCTCCAATTTCTGCTGATGCTTCTACTGCACTTATCGAAGGTCTTCCTGCGAATGAGCCATACGCAATCTATGGTGGTTCTGATGCAATGGATAATTCTGGTATCATCCAATACGTAAGTGTACGCCACGGCGGTACTTTGATTGGTGACGGTAACGAAATTAACGGTATCACATTCGGTGGTGTTGGTTCTGGTACAACAGTGGATAACATTGAAGTTGTTGCAAACGTAGATGATGGCGTTGAGTTCTTTGGCGGCTCAGTTAATGCTTCGAACATCGTTGTTTGGGCACAGGGTGATGATGCGTACGATATCGATCAAGCATACTCAGGAACCATCGACAACTTCGTATACGTTGCCGGTGCAGATTCTGACCACGGTATGGAAGTAGACGGTCCAGAAGGTACTCTAGGTGCCGGTTTCACCGCTATCAACGGTACACTTTACGGGATGGTTGCAGAGATTGCTGACTTCCGTGACTCAGCAATGGGTACTGTGCAAAACATCTACATCGAAGGTTTTGATGACTCAGGCGACTGGGAGATCGACGAAACTGGTGGTGCTTACAACTACAACAACGGTTTGTTGAACTTCTCGAGCATTGAAATCGATTTGAGCACATACTCTGCAGGTACAACACTAGCAGATGTGTTCCTCGATAAATCAGGTGCAGTTACCTCTTGGGATCCATCAACATTTGCTACATCTGTTACAGCTGCAACTGTAGGTGCTGACGAGAGCAAATTAGCTTGGACATACGCTGCAATGAAAGGCGCCTTCTAAGGAAGCTGCTTAACGTAAAGTTAACACAACATTAAAAGGCTCGAGACTTCGGTTTCGGGCCTTTTTTCGTGTTTTGCAGTTGCAAATGAACTAGACATTCTATGAAAATCAAAGCGCTTTTTGCAGCCCTTCTATTCAGCCTTATTTCTTATGCACAGAACGGCATCATCCGCGGAACTGTTTACGAGGATGAAACAAATGAGGCATTATTTTATGCAAATGCACAAATACCTTCAACAGGTGCTGTAGCATTCACTGATTTCGATGGAAACTTTGAATTGAATTTGGAACCAGGTACCTACGATCTAGAGATCAGCTTTTTGGGTCTGGCAACACTAACCATTTCGGATGTAAAGGTCGAAGCAGGGAAAGTTACTGCATTCGAAAACTTGCGACTTAAGCCATCCACAAATGAATTAATGACGGTCACTGTTACTGCAACTGCGATGCGTAACACTGAAAGTGCACTTCTAGACGTAAAGAAGAAAAGTGCCACCGTGATGGACGGTATTTCAGCACAAAATTTTAAGCGCGTTGGTGACGGTAATGCAGCAGCAGCGGTAACGCGTGTACCGGGTGTGAGTATTCAAGGCGGTAAATATGTGTTCGTTCGCGGTCTTGGAGATCGTTATACAAAAACACAATTGATGCGTATGGATATTCCTGGATTGGACCCTGACCGCAACTCGTTGCAAATGGACATCTTTCCAACAAATATCCTTCAAAATATAGTTGTACTTAAAACACTCACCGCAGATTTACCTGCAGATTTCTCGGGCGGCTTGGTGAATATTGAATTGGTCGATTTTCCGACGAAGAAAACACTGAATATAAGCTCATCGTTAGGATACACGCCTGGTATGCATTTGGTCGAAGGACTTGGTCATCAAGGTTCGGTGACTGACTTTTTAGGTTTTGATAGTGGATTTAGAAACAATCCGCTTCCCAATCAGTACATCTACGAAGGCATTCCTAACCCTGCACTAGATGATCCAATAACTACCCAACTTACAGAAGGATTTAAACCCGTCTTAGCTGCTCAATCACGTACAATGCCTTTAAACGGAACCTTAGGTATAAGTGGTGGTAATCAAATTAAAAAAGACAATGGCAAGACTGTGGGCTACAATGGCTCATTCTCCTATAAAGCGAATACTGATTTCTACGGAAGTATGAGAGGGGATTCATCGCGTATGTATGAGCAAAATTTTTACAGAAAAGGTAACTTGCCAGACCAATATACTTTACAAGCTGACCGCACACAGATAGGTTCTCTCGCAGTAAGTAATATCTTTATGAGTGGGCTCTTTGGCTACTCAATTAAAGACGATAATGACAAGTATAGATTTACCATGATGCACTTGCAAAATGGTGAAACGAGGACAGGTAAATTCATTGAGACTTCGTCGATTGAAAACTCCTTCGTTGGAGCCCGTGATAACCTAGAGTATTCTGAGCGATCAATCACTTCTGTATTGTTCAATGGTCAGCACAGTCGAGATGATAACAAACTAAAAATAGACTGGAGAATAGCTCCGACATATAGTCGTATTGCTGATAAAGACATTCGTTCCACGTCTTACCGTACTGAGGACAATACCTTCGCTATTGCACCAGGGGAGACAGGTTTCCCGAACAGAATTTGGCGTAATCTGAACGAATTCAACCTAGCGAATAGAATTGATTTTACGCGCACTCACGAAGTGCGTGGCAGAGATGCGAAATTGAAGTATGGCGCTAGTTATACCTTCAAATACAGGGATTACGAAATCCTTCGTTACCAGTTGCGTGCGAAATCTCTCGGTAGCCTGCCTGATTTGACGGGTGATGCCGATGAATTACTAACTGATGCATTTATTTGGGATGTGGTAAGTGATGCCGGGACTTACTACAGCGGTAACTACGAAGCAAATAATGCCTACCAAGGTATCCAAAGCAACTTGGCGGCATACGTTAATGAAGAGTTCAGCGTGAACGCCTTGATGAAGGTAGTTGTAGGTCTTCGTCTGGAGCGCTACGACCAGTTCTACACAGGTGTTGACCAGCAAGAAGCTGCTGCTCCCGGTACCGGTTTGAATTATTACTATGAACCTGTATTGAACAACTTCAACCTGTTCCCTACAGCGAACTTCATCTACAGTGTAAACGAGAACAGCAACCTGCGTCTAGGTGCCTTCCGTACGGTAGCCCGTCCTTCATTCAAGGAAAAATCAGCTGCTCAGATTGAGGATGTATTGACAGGGATTACCTTCATTGGTAACCTTGATCTTCAAAATACCATCATCAATAACTTAGATGCTCGTTATGAATATTTCTTTGAAGGTGGTCAGACTGTAGCTTTATCAGGGTTCTATAAGTCGTTTACAAATCCTATTGAATTGGTAGCCTATTCTGCTGCCGCTCCTTCTAACTTCCAGCCACGTAACGTAGGTAATGCCACCGTTGCGGGGGCAGAATTTGAAGTACGTAAAAACTTAGGTTTTATGGGCTTAAAGAATTTCGAAGTGAATTCTAACTTCTCTTACATCTACTCTGCTGTAACGCGTGATTCTGCTGAATATGCAGCACGTGTAGCTTCTGCAAGAACAGGCGAGGTGATTTCTGAGCTACGTCCTATGCAAGGTCAGAGTCCATACATGGTCAATGTTGGCTTGAATTACAATGACCCAAAGAAGGGATGGCAAGGTGGACTGTTTTACAACGTCCAAGGCGAGAAACTCTACATCGTAGGGGTTGCAGATAACCCAGATGTTTACGAAGTACCTTTCCACAGCCTGAACTTCAATTTGCTGAAATCCTTCGGTGAAGAGCGTCAATACCAAATGGGCTTTGCAGTTAGTAATATTCTGGACGATACCAGAGACCGCATCTTCGTAAGCTACGAGAGCTTCTCTCCATACTTCTCACGTTGGGCACCGGGAAGAACGTTTAAACTAACCTTCCGCTACTCGCTTTAAGCAAATTCAAAAACGTAATTTTGAACCGCGGCCCTCAGGGCCGCGGTTTTTTTATGCGCAACTTCACAGAAATCACCAATCAAAACTTTGAGGAGGCGGCACTTGAAATGTACCGTCACCAGTACGCGAATAACGAAGTGTACGGTCAGTTCTGTGATTTAATTAAACGTACTCCAGAAGCCGTCAATGCCCTAATAAAAATTCCCTTCCTTCCGGTAGAGATCTTTAGGAATCATGAGGTCGTAACGGGAGAATTCAGCCCTGAAGCAACATTCACTTCTTCCACTACGACTGGAGGAACCCCGAGCAGTCATATGGTGAAGGAATTGGCCCATTATGAAAAGGTTTATGTGGCAGGCTTCCAACGGGAATTTGGTGCCTTGGAGAATTGGACCGTATTGGCCCTACTACCAAGTTACCTCGAGCGCAGTGGCTCTTCCTTAGTAGTAATGGCAGAAGGCATGATTAAGCGTTCTGCAAAGACGGAAAGTGGTTTCTATCTCTACAATCACGAAGAGTTGGCTGAGGTGCTTCATAGTCTTCAAAAGCAACAACGGCCCACCTTACTTATGGGTGTGACTTTTGGACTTTTAGATTTTGCTGATAGTATATCCATTATGGATTTCCCTCAGCTCCGTGTTATGGAAACCGGCGGTATGAAAGGCCGTCGTAAAGAGCTTATCCGTGCCCAAGTGCACGCTTTGTTGAAAGAGAAATTTCCCTCCAGCCCTATTGATAGCGAATACGGCATGACTGAGCTGTTGTCGCAGGCCTATCTGAAAAACAGTGGGCTGTTTGCCTGTCCCCCATGGATGCGAGTATATACAAGAGACATCGCAGATCCACTCGGAGCACCACAGCAAAACGGTTCACGAGGTGCCTTACAGATTATAGACCTTGCCAATAAGGACAGCTGTTGTTTTTTAGCAATTAGCGACCAAGGCAGGGTTTTTGAAAATGGTACATTTGAAGTCTACGGCCGACTCGATAAAAGCGAGATACGCGGTTGTAACCTAATGGTGAGTTTATGAGAAAATTAGCAGTTATTGCCCTACTAGCGTGGGCATCCGTAGCACATTCACAGGTCGTTCGTCGCGAGGCAGATTTGACCTCAGGTGAAGACCTTCTAGAACTTCGAGATTCTGTACGTGTGAGCGCTTCTAACTTTAACGGCGGCAGCTACGATGCTACCGTTCATCTTTGGGTACACGACGATTATATCAACATCCTTGATAAGCGATTGATGGCAGGTGCGGCATTACTATCAAATAAAAAAGATACCCTAGGTTTTTGCGAGGAAGGATACCCTATCGATAGCCTATGGGAAAGCAATGCTCGTCGTATGAGTAAATACCACGAAGTGGTACTAAGTGGTTCTATTAACGGTCGTCAACTCGAGCGACGCAGCTTCCCAACAATTACTGTAGAGAATTTCTTCGAAGGAAAACGTGGGGGTGCGGTTCGCGATGCCCTAGTTGAAGTACTTAAATCCAAAGATTGGGAAGGTAAAAACTTCGGAGAGTACGAGTGTTGGGCCTACTTGAACCGAAGCGCGAATCCATCACAACCAGATTTCCAAGCATTGGTAATATTCCGCAGCGGTATACCCTATTGCCTAGTGAACAAGGGCGAAGAATTTGAGTACGCCAAACTTAAAGGTGCAGAGATGCGCGACCACGGCATGTTCTACTTCTTCCAACGTCCGAACGAACGCTTTTTAAAGGACATCGACGATATTGTCTTCGACTACGTGGTCCTTTAAAGACCGTTTTAAGCATAAAAAAGGCGCCCGGTGGGACGCCTTTTTATATTCAATTATCAGAGCCTTAGCTCACCTTCACTAGGAAGTAATTCTTCTTTCCTTTTTGAACGATGATCAATCCACCAGCGACAACATCGTCTTTGGTGAGGACCTTTTCTACGCCCACTTTCGTTTTATTGATAGCAACACCATTGCCTTGCACCATCTTGCGCGCCTCTCCCTTTGACGGGAACACCGCTGTATGCTCAGCGAGCGCTTCGACGATTTCAAGACCGCCTTCAAGATCTGAGACAGCCAATTCAAACTGCGGCACACCCTCAAAAACAATTTCAAGAGTCGCTCTGTCTAAAGATCTTAACTGATCTTCTGTAGCCTTACCAAACAAGATCTGAGAGGCTGCTAGTGCATTATCTAAATCTGCTTGGCTGTGCACGCGAACCGTTATCTCCTCGGCCAATGCCTTTTGCAAGGCACGCTTAAACGGCGCCTGTGCATGCTCAACAATCAATGCTTCGATTTCTTCACGTGATTTAATGGAGAAAATCTTGATGTAGTTCTCTGCATCTGCGTCTGAAGCGTTCAGCCAAAACTGGTAGAACGCATAAGGGGAAGTACGAGCCGGATCTAACCAAACATTACCGCCTTCGCTTTTTCCAAACTTCGTTCCGTCCGCTTTCTTAATTAGCGGCGTAGTCAAAGCATGCGCAGAACCTCTGCCTAGACGACGAATAAGCTCCGTACCAGTGGTGATGTTGCCCCATTGGTCCGATCCGCCCATTTGCAGCTTCACACCATTGTTCTTCCATAGGTGGTAGAAATCGTACCCTTGGATCAATTGGTAAGAAAACTCGGTGAAGCTCATACCGGTATCTAAGCGTTTTTTTACACTGTCTTTGGCCATCATGTAGTTCACACTCATGTGTTTACCTACATCACGGATGAATCCTAAAAAGTCGAACTCCTTGAACCAGTCGTAGTTGTTGACGATTTCAGCACTATTTGCGCCACAATCAAAGTCCAAGAACTTTTCTAGCTGCTTCTTCTGGCAATCTAGATTGTGTTGAAGGGTCTCTAAATCAAGTAGGTTACGCTCAGCGCTTTTGCCTGATGGATCACCCACCATTCCTGTAGCACCACCTACCAGAGCGATAGGCTTGTGACCAGCGCGCTGAAAATGCACTAGAGTCATGATTTGTACCATATTCCCTACACCGAGAGAATCCGCTGTTGGATCAAAACCAATATAGCCAGAGACCATTTCACTAGTCAATAGTTCCTCAGTTTCAGGCATGATGTCGTGCAACATGCCTCTCCAACGTAGCTCTTCTACAAAATTTGTATCCATGTGTTTCTCTAACTGGCTGTTCGAACCGCTAAAATAGGACCTTAATCGTCTCTAACACCCAACTCGCGCATTAAATCTGGCTGGGAGAACAAATAGGCTCGAAATCTTAAATCTTCAGCCGCAAAGAGCGTCATATCGTTCACATTGAAAGGAATTTCGAGCGACGGATCGTTGAGATCTTTGACAATAAATACATCTTCCTTCTGTCCCCACAGAATGCACCCCATTCGATCGCGCGCTCCTTCAAGAGCATATTCAACAATATCCAGCTCGTACAGCGGTCTGTTGTCTAAATCCTTGATGCCGATGCATTCGTCCACACGATTGTGTTTAATGATTGCTCCGTTCCACCAAAACTGATCTTTGGAATAATAGCGGGTCCTACCTATCTCTCTAGCGTAGCCTACAATCTGATCGTCCATTCGCAGACGGTAGCGGGTTTCGTATGGATTTAGTTTTGAGAACATGTATAAAAAACGAAGCCGGGATAAGAAAAGTTCTTGCCCCGGCTCAATTTAAATGTCGTCGTATTATTTAAACGCAGCTACTCCGCGGTCCAACCAATCTATGTAGGCATCTACATCAAGGTTGTAGGCATTTTTCTCTACCAGTGGCGTTAAATCGTCGTGTCCTAGAATCACATACAGTGGCTGACTTACTTCCTGGAAGTTCACCTCCTGGAATTCGCTCCACTTGTTTCCAATGTTCTTGATTTTACGACCCGTAACCTCGCTGACATATTGCTCATCTTCTGGTAAATCAGGGCGCGCATCTACATACAATGAAACCAATACGACGTTATCGCGAAGACGCTGATGAACGCGTTCGTCAACCCATACATTTTCTTCCATTTTACGGCAGTTCACACAACCCCAACCAGTGAAGTCGAGCATGATCGGTTTCCCAACCTCCTTAGCGTAAGCCAAACCGGCTTCATAGTCGTTGAAACAAGGAAGTCCATTGGGACAATGTTCGCCCAATTCTGGCTGAACGCTGGCCTGTTCGCCGGATACCACTGTTGTGATATTTGGCTGTGCAAAGGCCCCGCCTCGTTGCTCAGCATAATGCTCTGGCGGCGGGAAACCAGCGATGAGTTTCACTGGAGCTCCGAAAATTCCTGGCAGCATGTAAAAGCCCATGATTAGGAAGGTCAACGCAATAAATAATCTGCTCACACCAATGCTCTGCACGGGGCTGTCTAATGGCATACGGAAGGCACCGAGCAAATAGAAAGCTGTTGCGAATGCGATAGCTACCCAAATGGCTAGGAACAATTCTCGTTCTAGTAAATGCCACTGCATCACCATATCAGCGGTAGATAAGAACTTCAAGGCAAAAGCCAATTCTAAAAATCCAAGGGTCACCTTCACTGTATTCAACCAACCTCCGGAAGAAGGGAGGGAATTTAACCAGCCCGGGAAAGCAGCAAATAGGGTAAATGGAATAGCGAGCGCCAGAGCAAAACCAAACATTCCAACTGCTGGACCTAGTAAGGATCCTCCTGAGGCGGCTTTAACAAGTAGCGACCCAATAATTGGTCCTGTACAGGAGAAACTAACTAAGCTCAAGGTGAAAGCCATGAAGAAAATTCCGACCATACCTCCTTTGTTCGATGCGTCGTCCGCTTTGTTCACCCAGCTCGAAGGCAAGGTAATTTCAAAAGCGCCAAAGAAACTTGCAGCAAAAACCACAAACAAGGCAAAGAATGCGAGATTAAACCACGGGTTAGTGGCCATTTTATTCAAACTGTCCGCTCCAAAAAGCAGGGTCACTAAAAGCCCTAACCCTACATAAATGACAATAATGCCTATTCCATAAATGGATGCCTTAATTATACCTTCCGCTTTCGTCTTGCTTTGTTTAGTGAAGAAACTCACGGTAAGCGGAATCATTGGGAAGATACAAGGCATGATCAGGGCTGCGAAACCGCCCAAGAAACCAAGCCAAAAGGTGGTCCCTAAACCGTCCCAAGGGGAAGGAAGCGGTGCATCTACTATTTCGGTTTTAAAGTCTACATAGGTTGGTGGAAGACACATCTCGTCGTTACACACCATAAATTCCAACTCGCCCTTTACTATGAAATCTGCCTTTTTTGGTTCGAGAAGAATGGAGAAATCTGCCGATTCCGAAAAGAAGGCAAGATCCATATCAAAATTTGGATCGAACTCCACGTGAGGCTCCCCTTCACTCCAGCTACCCAAAGGTGCAAAAGCACTTGACGTATCTAGATAAAAAGACGTTGGGATTGGTCCGCCGTCTTCCAGGTTTTGGCTGTACAAATGCCATCCTTCTTCAATATCTGCATGCACAATCACTTTGATGTAGGGGTCTTGAACCTCGTACGAAGTCGACCATTTCACCGGCTGAGGCTGCGCAAACAGGACAGTTGCAAATACTACCGCAAAAAGGGTAAGGATGCGTTTCATAGTTTCGGGTTTATCACTGCAAGATAGGCCATGTCGTCGCCTTCGGCAACTTTCATCGAATCATCGATTCGGTGCCCCAACACCCATAAAATTTTGCT
>CBFHHP010000007.1:8355-33271 GCA_965655745.1 uncultured Schleiferiaceae bacterium | reverse complement strand
CGGCTATTTTCTTCGTGCCGCTCATGCCTAGAGGCACGAATTTATCCCCTGGCCTCCACGTTCGAATGACCAGTGGAAGTGGCACATTCGTCGTCATCCACTCTTTATCCGGACCAAATTCGACCTCCGCCTTTGGTGTGGCAATGAATTGTAATTCAAAAGGCAAATGACCGAGCTCTTCCAAAGTGGTAATGGTGTACTCTTTACGATCAACAGGGAGGTTGGGTCCAACGATGAATTGGCCCCGATCCTGAATTAAAAGATGTGTTCGACCCGCAGTTCGCTGCCCGATCTCGCCTTTAAGCACATGCCCTACCTCCTCGTATGAAAGTCCAGCATCTATGCTTAAGCAGAAGCGCCACAATAAAACTTGGGCGTAAGACTCTTCGGTCCAAGGGCCCATGGAAATGTAATGCTCTCCATTATGAAGTGTGACAAACTGGTCCGACCATCCCTTCAGGAGGCCACCCAGCAGCATTCCGTCGCGGTAGAGGTTATCAACGGTCTTCTTAAGACCACCTTTCCATCGAGGCTCGACCCGGTCAAGCACTGGCGAGAGAAGATGACGAATTTGATTGCGTTTGTATTTCAAGGTTGCATTCGAGGCATCTTCCACCCAGCTCAGGCCGCGCTCCTTTGCGAAGGCCAGCACCTCTGCCTTATCCATGTTAGCCATGGGGCGGATAAATCGGGTGTTGTTCATGCCGCTGACGCTCGTTAGACCGCTACCGCGAAGCGCATTCATCAAGAAACTTTCGCGTCTATCGTCGGCGTGATGGGCGGTGAAAATATAGGCTGCTCCCAGTGCTTTCGCTTGCTTTTCAAAGAAATCGTAGCGGATATTTCGAGCCCAATTCTGAATATTCTCACCCTCGCGCTCCTCAGGATCAGCCTTGAGAACAATGATTTCGAAACGGTGCTCCCGAGCATACCATCGGCACCACTGCTCATCGCTATCCGCCTCTTCACGGAGTCCATAATTTACGTGTAACAAGTAAGGACGAATGTTGTAGCGCTCGACAAGCAGCTGACTGAGCACCACAGAATCCACGCCCCCGCTAAAACCAAGGACTGCTTTTTTACCAGGAAGTAATTCTGGAAGATCCATGAAGCGAAAATAGGCCTTTTATTTTGCGGCCTTTAAAACACTTTCAGCCTTGAGCAAACACTCCCCATATTCTTCATCGGCGTCGCTAAGAATCGTGATAGCACCACCCACGTGCAACGTCGCTACACCGGTAGCTTTGTTCAAGGCAATACTTCGAATGACTACATTGAAATCAAAATCGCCTTCCGGTGTAATATATCCCACGGCACCCGAATAGATCTCACGAGCCACTTTCTCATAGCGCTCGGCCAACTCCATGGCGCTTACCTTGGGAGCTCCAGTCATCGAACCCATAGGAAAACTTGCTGCGATAATGTCCCAATTGCTCACCCCGCCTTTGACCTCAGCCTCAACGGTACTGATCATCTGATTGACATTTTTAAAAGCATAGGTACCAAAGAGCTCACTCACTTTTACACTGCCCTTCTTTGCCACTCTAGACAAGTCGTTTCGTACCAAATCGACAATCATGACATTTTCAGCGCGCTCCTTGTCACTTTCCACGAGTGCCGCTTGAGCCGCCTCATTGTCCGTATTAGAATATCTATTTGTACCCTTAATGGGTTGAGAACAAATCCGGCTGCCCTCCCTTTTGATGTAGCGTTCTGGGGATGTGCAGAGCAGTTCGTGGTCCCTCATCTTGATATAAGCCGAGAATGGGGCCTCTGTTCCTGCCACCATATTGTTATAGAGACCAATGCTATCCACTTCCTCAAAATCTGCTTTAAAGGCGGTGCAATAGTTCACCTCGTAAATATCCCCACGCTGAATGTGGTTCTTCAAAGCATTGACATTGGCAATGTATTCCTCCTTGGTCTCAACAGGTTCAAAATGCAATGAAGTGTGGCCTGAGGCCGTACGCTTTGAAGCATCCATAACTTCTCGCATCGCCCGTTCTGCCGCAACAGCATCCTCAGCCCAAATCTCGAGGGTTCCATCCATATGTAGAACCCCTGCCACCTCAGGGGTAAAGAATTGGGTATGCGGCCATTGACCTAGGGCATCATTTTTTTGGGTGACCGATTCAAATTGAGTTCTAAGCTCATAGCCTAGAAAACCAAACTTCCAACCATCACTTAAGGTATCTGAATCTACTTGAGCATCAGTAAATGTGTCACGGGCACCCCAACCAAAAATGAGCTCATAGCGCTTCTCAGAATTTGGATAGCTGTTGCTTGTGTAGAGCGCAAAAAAAGATCGACCACTGGAAAGCTCCAGCAGTCGATGCTCTATACCTCTCGGATCGACCTTGTATGTCGATGCCTTAGTCATTAACTGTGAATTGCGCGATTTGCAGTAGCTGCTAATGCTGCTTCTTTCAATGCCTCTGTATATGTCGGGTGACCGTGGCAAATACGAGCTATATCCTCAGCAGATGCGCGGAATTCCATCGCAGTTACGGCCTCCATGATAATATCGGCAGCGCGTGCAGCAACAATGTGTACGCCCAATACCTCATCGGTATTTTTATCGGCCAATACCTTCACCACACCATCAATATCGCCTGAAGCTCTAGAACGTCCCAAAGCGCGCATTGGGAACGAACCTACTTTGTACGCAGCGCCTTCCTCTTTCAATTGCTCCTCTGTCTTACCAACAGCGGCAACCTCTGGCCAAGTATAAACAATACCCGGGATTAAATCATAGTTGATGTGCGGTTTCTCTCCAGCGATAGATTCTGCGACAAATACACCTTCTTCTTCAGCTTTATGAGCAAGCATTGCTCCGCGAACTACATCACCAATGGCATAGATATTTGGAACTGTAGTCTGCAAGTGATCGTTCACCGCAATACGGCCACGCTCATCTGTTTCAATTCCAACGTTTTCCAAGCCAAGCTTCGCCGTGTAGGCACCTCGACCTACTGCTACAAGACAGTAATCGCCTTCAAAAACGACTTCTTCACCTTTCTTGTTAGTAGCTGTTACCTTAACTACATCCCCGTCGCGACTTACATCGCTCACCTTGGTGCTCAGACTAAACTTCACACCGAGCTTTTTCATACTGCGCATGAGCTCTTTACCCATGGCTCCGTCCATAGTTGGAATAATGCTCTTGGCGTACTCCACCACAGTCACATCAGCGCCTAGACGCGCGTATACTGACCCTAATTCAAGACCAATAACACCACCGCCAATTACGACCATGTGCTTTGGAATCTCTTTAAGGCTAAGTGCTTCCGTTGAAGAAATGATGCGCTCCTTGTCGAACTTCGCGAACGGAAGCTCGATAGGCTTCGATCCGGTTGCAAGGATGATGTGCTTGGCACTCACCGTAGTGGTCTGTTCACCAGCTATCTGAACCGTGTTTTTATCTACTAACGAACCGAAGCCGTGCAACACGTCGATCTCGTTTTTCTTCATCAAGTAGTCAATACCGTCACAAGTCGTGCTTACCACACCTGCTTTACGCTCAATCATTTTAGCGAAATCAACGGTTGGCTTCTCCACGTTAATGCCGTGCGCCTCGAAAGAATGTACAGCAGCATGGTAATGCTCTGAAGAATCTAGCAAAGCCTTCGAAGGGATACACCCCACATTCAAACAAGTACCACCCAAGGTGTTGTACTTTTCAACCAATGCTGTTTTCATGCCTAACTGGGCACATCTGATCGCACTTACATAGCCTCCAGGACCTGAACCGATTACTACTACGTCGTATGAACTCATGTAAAATTGTTTTTAACGGTGTGCAAAGTTACATACCGCACCTAACTACTAGGGTTTAATTCTGAAAAATCTGCTAATTAGGACGATAAGGAGAATACACCCGAAGAGGATGCTCATTAAAGGGCCGAGCCAATTGCCTGTCTTCACATACAAGGTCTCTCCTTCCATCAAAGGGACTTCACTCAGAAGCACCCCTTCTTCTTCCCAATTTAATCGGTCTAAAGGCCGTCCTTTGGTATCAATTATCGTGCTTATGCCCGTATTCGCACTACGCACCACATACTTGCGCTGCTCGATGGCTCTGAGACCGGCGAAACGCATGTGTTGCACGTGTCCGTCGGTATTGCCCCACCAGCCATCGTTTGTAATCACTGCCAATAGATTTGCACCGGCTCTTGCGTATTCGGTCGCATACCCAGAAAACTCATTTTCCCAGCAAATGATAGGTGCCAATTTTAATCCAAGAACGGTATCCACAAAAACCTTTCGCTCTGTCGAGGTCCCTAATGTTCCTGATGTACCGCCCAATTCAAGGGCCCAATCGCCTAGAATCGGCTGTAAATACTTAACAAAAGGCATGGATTCACCGCCGACCACCAACTTTCCTTTATGATAGATGTCCCAAGGCTTCATAGAGCTGCTTTGGAAAAGCGCCGTATTGTATAATGTGTAATAGCGGTCTCCCATGGGTCGGTTGAAATACGTTTTCTCCTCCTGGAAATCATACGTCGTTGCGCCAAAAATGGCTGACTTGCCGTAATTCTTCAAGACTTGTTTAAACATCGCGTCATTGACCGATTTTTCCAAAACCAATTCCTGTCGTGCCTTTGGCAGGAATGTTTCTGGGAGCACAAGCAAGTCAACGTACGAGGCACCACTCTCTTTAAGTAACCGATCCACTTTCTGTATCTGTGTGCGTTCCGGAGTACTCCATTTTTCTGTGTACGAGTTAATGTTCGGCTGTACTACCGCTACTGAGAGGGAGGTATTAGAACTGGCCTCCGGCATAAAAAACATCCCTAAGCTTAATAAAACTGGGGCAAGCATAACCGCTGCTCTTACAAAATTCTTTGTGGTGACTTGCCAGGTGATGGCCACAATCAATACCCATAAAGTACCTCCGGCATTGCCAATCAATGAATACCACTGCACGAGCTCAGGCAATGCGTAAAAGGTATTTCCTAAATGCAACCAAGGAAAGGCCAAACCCCAATATTCGTGGAGGTGTTCAAAAGCCATCCAAGAGGCAATAACAGGCAACCAGGCCAATGCAGACCGAAGCCCAAGACGGATGAACATCGCTCGGGCCCGAATACCGAACCACAATGCAAATGCCATAAGCCACGCGTTGATTCCAACTGTGGCAATGACCCCAAGGGGATGGGCATTCGCTATCCAATAAGTAGTACCGCCATTCCAAAAGGCGAAGGCGAGGTACAAAAAGAGCAATGGACGCTTTTTTCTTCCGGCCAACTCAAGGAGCATGACCCAAGCAGGAAACAAGAACACCACGAGGGGGCTCCAAGTCCAAGCGGCAATCAAACAAATCCCAGCCAGCAGACTCAGATAAAATGAATTGAGTTTTTTCCAATCGGTCATAGCGCCAAAATAATGCATCTTTGCACCCAATGAAACACATTCCGAATCTTTTAACGCTCATTAACGCCTCTTGCGGGGTTGTAGCCATCTATTTCATCGTGGCGCAGAGTACAAATGGTGTTGCAGCTTGCTTATTACTCGCCGCACTTTGTGATTTATTGGACGGAATGCTCGCACGTCGATTGGGTGTACAAGGCCCTCTTGGTCAACAACTCGATTCACTGGCTGACGCCATTTCATTTGGAGCAGTTCCTGCGTTCTTATGGTCAAGCATCCTCAGTGATTACGGCACCTTGGACCAACCTTGGGCCATCATTTTGGGAGCGAGCGTGGCTGCCTCAAGCGTGTATCGTCTGGCAAAGTTCAATTTGAGTACCGACCAGAGTGTAGACTTTATTGGGATGCCAACACCTGCAAATGCCTTGTTCGCCCTAGGACTTTGGATCTGGCTAGGACGGTGGGAGCAATGGGATTGGATTGTTAACATGTCCGAAGACGAGCGCACTGCAATGACGCTCATACTTATCAGTATTCTCAGTCTTAGCGTGTATTGGCTAAACTCTCGCATGCCTATATTGAGTTTTAAATCTACTGATGATAAGATTCGTAGAAATGCGCAAATAATATTAGTCGTACTCTTCTGCCTAATGGTTATTTTTGTCGGACAATTAGCATTTACTATAACCGTTGCGACGCTTCCTTTATTGAGCTTTGCAACAGATTATTTATCAAAAAGAAAAATCAATTAAGATGAAATTCACTGCTCAAATCAACGTGATGCCACAAAAAGCACTACTCGATCCACAAGGAAAAGCGGTTGGTGCAAACTTGAAAAACATTGGCTTGGAAGCGTGTGGTAACGTACGTATTGGTAAGCACATCACAATGGAAGTAGATGCTGCGGATACTGCAGCAGCTGAAGCAATGGTAAAGGAAGCATGCGAAAAGCTTTTGATTAATCCTGTAATGGAGGCTTTCGAATTTACCGTAAGCGCATCTTAATCATCCCATTTTTCATCCCATTCAGAGGAATTAAGTTCGACAATCAACTCAGAACTACCTCATGAATTTTCTTGCGCATCTTCACTGCAGTCCGAACCACGAATCCATTCGGTTCTTCAACTTCACCGGTGATGGATTTAGAGGCAATGCATGGAAGGAAAAAGCAAGTCCTGAAATAGTCCTTGGGGTCGAACTCCATAGATTCATCGACCATTTTACAGATCAGCACAACGCGTCCAAGGAGGCAAAAAGTCATTTACGGCTGGTGGCAAGAAAAACCGCACCTATCGCCTTGGATTTATTAGGCGACTACTTTTTACACAAACATTGGAGCAAAATGGCATCGCTTCAACCCCATACGGAACACATCACCGTGGTTGAATTCATAGACATGTGTACACTCGAGATTGAGCACAACAAGAAATTACTCGTAGGAAAAGCCGCGGGAATGTGGCCATGGATGAAGTTGGAAGGATGGCTTGCTAGTTATCAAAACTTAAAAGGAATTCGACGTGCTGCCCGTGGAATGAGCCGACGACATCCTGCCATTGCACCTTTGGGCCAATTTTTCAACGATTTTGAAGCTGGTTCCGCCAATTATCTAAGGGCAGAGCAATGGTTTTTATCTTTTTATCCAGAGTTGATTCTCGCCTGCCAAAAATTTGTCAAAGAACACCCGTTAAGCAAAGCCGCAGGGCTTTAACAAAACCACAGGTTTGGGTTGTATCTTTGCATCAAACTTAACGTCTTTCCATGATTTACATCAAACGAAAAGAACAGTTCTGCGCAGCACACAAACTGTGGAACGACAAGTGGGACGCTGCTACCAATAAGCGGATTTTCGGGAAATGCTCGAACGAAAACTACCACGGTCATAACTTCGACCTTGAGGTTACTGTCAAGGGAGAAATAGACCCTGAAACAGGATTCGTAATGAACCTCTTCGATCTGAAGACCATCATCCGAACGCACATTATCGACGTAGTAGACCACAAAAACTTCAATCTTGACATTGATTTCATGCTAGGTAAAATGCCTACTGCAGAGGTCATCGCCATGGAATTCTGGAAAATCTTAACACCAAGAATTGCCGAGTATAATGCAACTTTATATCGTATTGTACTTGCTGAAACGAACAATAACATCATCGAATATTACGGAGAGTAATTATGAGTACAGCTTACGTTTTCCCTGGACAAGGGGCTCAATTCCCAGGAATGGGTAAAGATTTATACGAAAACAACGCCGAGGCCAAAGCCCTGTTTGACAAAGCGGATGAAGTATTAGGATTTTCCCTGAGTGCCATCATGTTTGAGGGAACTGCCGAGGAATTGAAAGAAACTAAAGTGACGCAGCCAGCCATTTTCACACTAAGTGTAATTATGGCAAAATTACTGGGCGAAGATTTTAAGCCAACGATGGTTGCCGGTCATAGTCTCGGAGAGTTTTCAGCCCTTACGGCAGTGGGTGCTTTAGATTTTGAAAGCGCATTAAAACTTGTAAGTGCTCGCGCTATGGCCATGCAAAAAGCTTGTGAGATGAAACCGTCCACCATGGCAGCGATTCTGGGCTTAACCGATAAACAGGTAGAAAACATCTGTGAATCAACACCCGGCGTTGTTGTTGCAGCCAATTACAACTGCCCTGGACAACTTGTGATCTCAGGGGAAATTGAAGCCATCGAAGCAGCTTGTGAATCGGCCAAAGAAGCTGGTGCACGTCGTGCTCTTGTACTCCCAGTAGGTGGTGCTTTCCACAGTCCAATGATGGAACCTGCACGTACAGAACTTGCAGCAGCAATTGAATCAACCGAGTTTCACACCCCATTATGCCCAGTCGTTCAAAACAGTGTTGCGAAAGGAGTAAGTGACCCTGCTGAAATCAAACAAAATCTCATCGATCAGCTTACCGCTCCAGTGAAATGGACACAAAGTGTACAACAAATGATCGCCTCAGGTGTTACGGAATATGTAGAATGTGGCCCAGGTAAAACATTGCAGGGCCTCGTTAAGAAAATTGACCGCTCCATTAATGTAAGCGGCGTGAGCTTCGAATAATGAAAGAAACCGCCTGGAAAAGCCCGTCGAACATTGCCCTAATTAAATATTGGGGGAAGTATGATGTTCAAATCCCTGCCAACCCGTCCATTTCCTTCACGTTGAGTGAGGCTGCAACAATAACGCGATTGCGTTATGTAGAGGGCACGGGTAAGATTTCGGTTTTTCTTGACGGTGAAAACACACCTTCCTTCCTGCCTAAAATTCAATCGTTCCTAAAAAGAACAAAGGACTTTTTTCCTTTTGCTGGCGAAATGGATTTTGAAATCCACACCAGCAATAGTTTTCCGCACAGTTCGGGAATTGCCTCCTCAGCCTCGGGCATGAGCGCATTGGCACTTTGCATGATGAGTGTGAAAAAGGACCTAGGATTACCGATTGACAATTTCTTCCAAGAGGCCTCGAACGCAGCGCGTCTTGGGTCAGGATCAGGCTCACGCTCGTTATTTGGGCCACTAGCAGCCTGGGGAGAACACGCAGAGATAGAGGGAAGTAGCAATGAATATGCTGTAATATTCTCCGATGTAGACCCCATTTTCAAATCATTCCAAGACACCATCCTATTGGTTGACAAGGGCGAGAAAACGGTTAGTAGTACAGTCGGGCACGGGCTGATGAACGGTCATCCATACGCGGCTACTCGATTTGAGCAAGCGCATGAAAACCAAAGTGCACTTCTCACGGCTATGCTGGAAGGCGACCTGGAGACCTTCGGAGCCATAGTGGAAAGTGAAGCACTTACCTTACACGGTATGATGATGACTTCTATGCCGTACTTCATACTTATGAAGCCAAATACACTAGAGGTCTTAAACAGAATATGGGCGTATCGAGAAGAAACAGGCCACCCGGTTTACTTCACGCTTGATGCCGGTGCAAACGTGCATGTTTTATACCCAGAATCGCATAAAGATGTCGTTATGAGCTTTATAGAAAGCGAATTACGAACATTCTGTAAGGATGGTAGTTATCTTTGTGATGAAGTTGGTCGTGGACCAACACAATTATAAAAAGAAGTATGAATCGTTCAAATCCTTTGTTTTACGGTAAAATCCTACTCTTTGGTGAGTATGGAATTATCAAGGACAGCATGGGCCTTAGTATTCCTCATACCTATTACAAAGGGGCCTTTCAATTTGAGCCTACCTTCAACGAAGAGCAGTCTAAGAGTAACGAGAACCTTTTCAAATACCTAACCTACTTGAAAAGTGATGAGGCGCCTTGTCGCTTCAATATAACTGCATTCGAGAAGGATCTAAACAATGGATTATACTTTGATTCTTCTATACCTCAGGGGTTTGGCGTAGGTAGCTCAGGTGCCTTGGTTGCTGCTATTTACGATAGATATTGTGAGGAGAAAATCTCAAAGAACCCACAGCAATCATCCGACATTAAGGTACTGAAGAAAATCTTTAGCTGGATGGAAAGTTACTTCCATGGCAAGAGCAGTGGTATCGATCCAACGATCTGCTACATGGGACTTCCCCTTTTGATCAAAAGCAAGGACGACCTAGGTTCTGTGCGTCTTCCATCTGCTTCTACCGGTGATGGTGCTGTATTCCTTTTAAACTCTGGAGCACCGGGCGAAACTCAACCCATGGTAGAAATATTCATGGAAAAGCTCAAGGAAGAGGGTTTTAGAAATATGCTTAAGAACCAATTCGTCAAATATAACGATGCGTGCATCAAGGCTTTTGTCGAAGGAGATACTACCCCACTATTCAGCAACCTTAAGAAGTTAAGTAAGCTGGTCCTAGAGAATTTCGAGCCCATGATCCCTAAAGGTTTCCACGATTTGTGGAAGCAAGGATTAGAGTCTGAAGAGTACTTTCTTAAACTTTGCGGATCTGGTGGCGGTGGATTCGTTATGGGTTTCACTCGAGACTACGATAAAACAAGCGAACTGCTAAAAAAATACCAGCCCGAAGTCGTCTATAGATTTTGAAAAAACTAAGCCGAAACCGCCTTCAATTTGTCAAAGTTCTGGCACTCCTTAGTCAGATTCGCTGGTACAACATTGCACTTTTACTTCTTGGTCAATACCTCATCGCCATCTTCGTCTTTGCCCCTGAGGATGGGCGCATTGATACGTTTTACGACAGCAATACCCACTGTATTGCTTGGGCCGGCGCTTTCATTATGGCTTTTGGCTTTTTGATCAACTCCTTCTACGATCAACAAGCAGATAGTATTAATCGTCCAATGCAAAGTGCCTTTGAGCGACTTGTAAGTAAACGCACGAGCCTAAATACCGCGCTTCTCACCTTAGTTACAGGTCTTCTTCTCTCATGGAGCGTAAGCACTGCAGCAGCCATCTTTTTTGGTTCTTTCGCTGTGGGGCTTTGGTACCACAGTCACCGGTTGAGAAACATACCCATCGTATCGCATACCAGTGCGGCCATCTTGGCACTAACGCCTTTCTTTGGCATGTCTGTTTACCACAACTACAGTTCTTTACACACCTTCGCCTACGGTGCGCTGCTTGGGCTTACTCTTTTCTCTAGAGAACTGCTCAAAGATTTATTAATGCTCAAAGGAGATATACTTGCTGGTCGCAGAACCGTTGCCAGCGAATACGGCGAGGAAAGTACTAGAAACACCCTTATGGTCAGCGCAATGATCGCATGGATACCCGCATTCTTCACCAGAGACCTTTTTAACGAGTATGCGGCAACAGGAATATTTGTGATTCTCGTGCTCCTAAGCACCGCGAACTTCATTGCACTGAAGGCGAAAGATCTTCGTGGATTGCGCTGGGCGCATTTGATCTATAAAGTGATTTTGATTTTAGGGATTCTCACCCTCCCCTTTCTATAACTACCATATTAAATTGAGGGTTCCTGTGAAGATTTCAATTTCATCGAAAGGGAGATTCGCAATGAGTCGATAGCTGTATGAACCCATCGGTAATCGCTTCCCATTAAATGTGCCGTCCCAACATTCGTCTATATCATCAGTGTGGAATACTTCATTACCCCAACGATTGAATACAACGAACTCATAACCTTCAAATCCAACACCCTTTATTTCATAGCAATCATTTAATCCATCGCCGTCCGGGGTAAAAGAATTCGGAATATATAAATAGAAGTCAGTTTCAACGGCAACGGTTATGATGATTGAATCGACACACCCAAAGTCACTTGTTACAACCTGTAAGACTTCGTAATCTCCAGGACGAGCAAAATCATATTCAAACGATTGTCCTGTAAGAACAACAGTGTCTATAAACCAGGTCCAACTGACCTCATTCTGTGCTTTTTCATTGAATAGCACTCTTAACGGAACATAAGGGTCATTTAGGTACTGAAAACCGGCGCTAGGCTGCGGCATATTAATGGCGAGTGCGCTGTCGATTAGCAGTTCACCACATCCATCTGCCAAGGAAAATTCGTAATACGATGTATCCGTGAAAGGCAATACCGTTCTAGGAATATTATTGGTAAGATTATCCAACCATGTAAATACTACTGGGTTTTCGCCACCAAAATAATAAGGTACCAGCATCGCAGAATCTCCCGGACATACATGTACCGTATCTTTCTCATACACCATTGTCTCGTATGGCTTTACATATAAGTCCCATTCAAACACTAATGTATCACCACATTCGTCATAAAGTGTAAAGGACACTGAAGTGTCCTGATTAACCTCAATAAACCTAGAAAAGGCAATAGAGGAATCACCGTTCCAATAACCAGCATAGTTGCCTTCGTATGAACTAAGTAAGACTGATAACTCTAGGCTATCACCAGGGCAATTAACACTATCAGTCATCCCTGGTAAAACAAGCTCCCCTATTAGTGAGTCCTTATCTCTTATGTAATATGGAAAGCGTCTTACCGGATAATTGTAACAATCGGTAAATACATAATCTTGAATAATGACCAATGTATCTATCCCCTCTACAAGATTATCATCATAAACCCAAAAAGTCAATGTATCCGAAGACTCACCAGGCGATAAGGTAATTGTATCTGGTAAAACTGAGAAATCTGTACCCTCAATTGCGGTACTTAATACAGTATCCACAGCAATTGGAATTTTCATTTCAACACTCAAGTTTGCCGATCTAGTAAAAATGATATGATTTTCGTTACACCCCTCAACGATCAGCGAATCAATGAATGAGTTTCCTGCATTGGTATTTTCTGTAACAGTAATTTCAGGTGCTCTCAAAGAACTCTCTTCCAAGAATACCGCTGAGCTCAATGCATTATCACTGACATTGGCCAACTTCAGTCGAATGGTATACCACCCCCCACACTCCACTTCTGCTGTAGCAGTAAACTTATCGGTATAACCGTCAAGTGTCGTGATGGAGCCGTTTGAGGCATTGTAATACGCACTGTGGGCCACAAAGTTTGGATTGGCAGAGGTACAGTTTGATGATGGATAGGATCCGGAAGGACTTCCTGAATTAATTGTATTCACCGCAATGGGTATTGAGGTTCCGGGGATAGTAGCAAGATTGCGAACGATGGTTTGACCTACAGGAGCGGTAGTACCATTGATATAACTTCCCTCAAGAAAAAAACCAAAAACATCGTTGAAGTTTGAACAGGTATAACCGTCGTATTCGTGTGAACCAAAACAGTAATTAAAGGAAATACTATCCGATTGAGCGATAAAACTAAACTCTATCTCAACCATATCCTTTATGGCATACCCAGAACTGCCCAGTTGTGTAAGCACACTAGACAATTCAGCATCTGTAAAAGTCACGTTGTTCCCTGTACCATTTGTCGAAGCGATGACGTCGCTCGCATTCTGAGCTGCAACCATAACAATCCCACTAGGAATGGGAAAAGCAGTATCGTTCGCTTGGAAATAACCGATCTGGTTTGTGGCCGCTTGCGTCAGTGGCAATCCGTTCTGCCCTGAATTATAAATTGACAATGTAGAGTCTACAAGAATATTTGAAGCCATCCAATACGGCTTATTATAATTGCCAGAACTACTGACAGTCATGCTCGGAGTCTGGGCAGACAGGAATTGGGAACAGAGGACAAAAATTAGGGCGAGTGTATTGCGCATGCCCGAATATAGAAAAATCCGCGGTTATAAGCCGAAGTTCGTGCGGCACGTTTAACTTTGAGGAACAATCATAACAGCAACGAATACATGGACCCTAAATCCTTTATCGAAAACCATAAAGACCGCCTTCTCAACGAACTGTTTGAGCTCTTAAGAATTCCTTCAATTTCCGCAGATCCAGCCTACAATGATGATGTCGCAAAATGTGCCGCAGCCATTGAAGGTCACATGTCTGCGCTCGGTCTAGAGAATGTAGAAGTCTTCCCGACTGCCGGACACCCGATTGTGTACGGGGAATGCTTGGTGGACCCTTCACTACCAACAGTACTAGTGTATGGTCATTATGACGTTCAGCCTGCAGACCCTATCGAGCTTTGGGATGCGGACCCTTTCGAACCGGTAATCAAGAAGACTGACATTCACCCCGAAGGAGCCATCTTCGCTCGCGGTGCTTGTGACGATAAAGGTCAAATGTTCATGCACTTGAAAGCCTTTGAAATATTAAAAGCTGGAGGCGATGTTCCTTGTAATATCAAATTCATGATTGAAGGTGAGGAAGAAGTGGGTTCTATGAACCTTGAACCATTTATCAAAGAGCATAAAGAAAAATTAGCCTGTGATGTCATCCTCATTTCCGATACAGGAATGATCGCCAACGATGTTCCCTCAATTACAACAGGACTTCGAGGCTTGAGCTATGTTGAAGTCGAAGTTACTGGACCAAACCGCGACCTTCACTCGGGTCTTTACGGTGGCGCAGTAGCAAATCCGCTTAACATTCTTGCCCAAATGATAGGTTCACTGCACGATGAGAAAGGTGCCATCACTGTGGAAGGATTTTACGATGGTGTTGAAATAGTCAGTGATGAGGAGCGTGCTTTAATGGCAAAAGCCCCATTCTCTCAAGAGGCATTTAATGCTTCTATCGCCATTCCTTCTGGCAAGGGTGAGCACGGCTACACTACTCCTGAGCGAACCTCGATCCGTCCAACGTTAGACGTTAATGGAATGTGGGGCGGTTACATTGGAGAAGGCGCAAAGACCGTCATCCCTTCTAAAGCTTACGCAAAAATTAGTATGCGATTGGTCCCTGGGCAGGATCCTGACGATATCACTGAAAAATTCACGAGGCACTTTACCGCAATTGCACCGGACAGTGTGCGTGTCAAGATCACGCCGCACCACGGTGGATTACCGTATGTTACTCATACGTCGGACCCGGCCTACCAAAGTGCATCAAAAGCCTATGAAACTACCTTCGGGGTACCGGCTTTACCGGTCCGTTCTGGCGGCTCGATTCCTATTGTAGCACTATTCGAACAAGTACTGGGTGCGAAAAGTATTCTCATGGGCTTTGGTCTTGATTCAGACGCTATTCATAGTCCAAACGAACATTACGGTGTCTTCAACTATTTTAAAGGAATTGAGACCATTCCTTATTTCTACAAATACTACGCTCAAGCGTAAAATTGTTTAGTTTGAAAAGAAAAAACCACCCTATCTGGGTGGTTTTTTTATTTCGGTTATTCGATGAGTTTTACCCTTGAAGGGTATCCTTGTTGAAAGAGTTGTGAATATGATAGATGCTCTCTGCGTGCTTTACCAACTCAATGAGGTCGAGGATGATATTCACCTGTAATTTCACCAATCGATTACTCACCTTATTCATCGAGTAAAAGGACAATTCGTTGTTGAGGTCTTTGTTCAACTTTGCGACAACCTTTTTCGCCTTCTCACCCAGCTGTCCACTATCTTCATCGCGACCGCTAAGAATTTGACGACGAACATCGTCTAAATATCTCTTGATTTCATCCTCAGCATCAATAATTAAATCGAGGTATTCGCTTCGTGGGACACCGCCAAAGTTGGTAATATGATTCAAGCAATTCACGCTTAGTTTCGTTGCAACGCGGTAGAGCTCAACCATATTATGGTGTGCGTTCACGTGGAGCTCCGCATAGAGTAATTGGTCCTCAGGACTAAAGGTTTCGTTTGAAACAAAAGCCTTCTTGAAATTTTTAGACAGCTTTTTTAAATCCGAGTCCAAACGCTTGGTACACTCTAGCAATATGTCCTTGTTAGAGCCTACTAAAGAGCGCAAAGACAACGTCACCATCTTATCTAAATTCCGAATATCATGGCCTACCTCGCTTTTATGTACTTCAAACTGCTCGCTAAGTTCCGGTTTAACCTCTACCGCTTCAACATCTAATTCGATGGCATCGGCATTTTTAAACTTTAAATGCGACCGAATTAAAGCTATCGCTGCAACAATAACAATACTAATTACCCCGACCTTACCGCCATAAAACATAATCAGGCCGAATGTAGCAGCAGCTACGAAAGCTATGACAGCAGTCATGATCCAACCACCGACTACTTGTAAGACACCCGCTACACGATAAACGGCGCTGTCCATACCCCAAGCACGATCCGCAAGTGACGTACCCATAGCTACCATAAAACTCACATAAGTTGTTGAAAGGGGGAGTTTTAACGAGGTCGCGTAAGAGATTAAAATAGAGGCTGTCATCAAATTGACCGATGCACGCAAGAGATCAAAGCTCGCAGTACTGTCTTCCATCTTGGAGCGGTCGTGAGCAAATCGGCCATTAATAGTGTTCACTGCATTTTGTCCTATAATAGCACCAAGTACCTTGCCTAGAGAAACAAAGACACCCACTATGCCCCTTGAGAGGGCATTCGAGCTGAAGCGCTCGTCGCCGTCGCCTTGACGGGCCAATTTTACCTCCGTCTGGCTCACGTTTCTTGCCTTTTTAGACGTCCATAGGGTGATGACCATGATTACCCCTGCACCTAATAACATGAACAGTGGCGCCTTGGCCTTATCGCCTAAGATATCCATGAAGAATAAATCAGGGGCCATTCCAGAAGCCGACCAGGCTTCCAATGATTGCCATCCAGCGACAGTGACGCCGATGAAATTGACCAAATCGTTTCCAGCAAAGGCCATTGCAAGGGAGAATGTACCGGCCAGGACAATAAACTTCAATGGATTCAGTGCCAAAACACGTTGCATGATGAAGGTCAAAATAGTCCAGACTACTGCGCTAATTCCTAGAATGGTCAAGGTGTTTTCGCCTATAAATATTCGAATATCTGCACTAATGAAGCTCGCTCCTTTCAATCCTTTAATTACCAGAAAATAAGTAATCGCAGTGATTGCTATACCTCCAAAGACTGCCCCATACCGACGCAAGCCTTCCTTTAGGTTAAAGGTGAATAATAGACGCGTAATGAATTGGACCAAGGCTCCCGAAGAAAACGCCACCAAGACGCTCAAGAAAATTCCGGAAATGATTTTGGTTGCGGTAGAAAAGTTGATGAACTCCGCAAATTCCACTTCCATGCCTTGCTGATAGCTGTACAATAGCCCAATGATAAAGCCTGCTCCAAGAAGTTCGAATACGATACTTACCGTAGTTGAAGTCGGCAGTCCAATGCTGTTGTAAAAGTCCAAAAGGATGATATCCGTGAGCATGACGGCCACGAAAACTAACATGATGTTATCGAAGGTGAAGAAACTCGGCACGAATATTCCTTTTCGTGCCACTTCCATCATGCCTTCTGAGGATACAGCCCCAGCGAGAACCCCTATAGAAGCGATAATAAGGATGGTTTTAAAGGAAGCAACCTTTGATCCGATCGCCGAGTTCAAGAAATTGGCTGCATCATTGCTCACCCCTACGGTAAGATCAATGATTGCCAAACAAAAAAGTACAAATACTAATATCTGATACCACATACAGGAGGCCAATTTAGTGCGCAAAAATAGCGTAATCGTCTGCGAAGTAAGGAAAGTTAAGGTTAAATTTGATACACTCCACCGTCCATAAAGACCATGTCCAATGGCCTCAAACAGGCTCTCAGAATCTAAAAGTCTCTACCTGCTGCAGCATGCCAGCAACCCTGTTCATTGGCAAATGTGGTCAAAGGACCTGTTGCGCGATAATTCTCCTGAACATAAGTTGATGATTATCTCTATAGGTTACTCTTCTTGCCACTGGTGTCATGTGATGGAGGAAGAAAGCTTTGAAGATGCTGAAGTGGCTGAACTTATGAATACCCACTATTGCGCTGTTAAAGTCGATCGAGAGGAACGCCCAGATATCGACGCTCGCTATATGAACGCATTACAGCTCATGACAGGAACAGGAGGTTGGCCACTAAACATCATCGCATTGCCCGATGGAACACCCGTTTATGGAGGCACCTATTTTTCTCGAAAAGACTGGATGGCCGCCTTGACCCAAGTCGCAGATCTCTGGCAAGAGGAACCAGAGCAGGTACTTTCTTATGGCGCGCAGATGCAAGAAGGATTGCAACAAATGATTCAAGTAACGCTTAAGACCAAACCGAATTCATTTAGCGAACAAGATTTTGAGGATGTTGTAGGGTTTTGGATGCGCACTGTCGATCCTGTAAATGGCGGACCAAATGGTGCGCCTAAGTTCCCCCTTCCCTCAAATTATGCTTTCCTATTGGATTATGCTTGCCATACCGGTGATTCAAACGTGCTTGATTATTGTTTGCTCAGTCTAGAAAAGATGGCACTGGGTGGCATTTTTGACTGGGTACATGGAGGTATAACTAGGTATAGTACAGACCGATTCTGGAAAGTGCCACATTTTGAAAAAATGCTCTATGACAATGGTCAAATTATGGGCGTATTTGCAAAAGCCTTTCGTGCCTCTGCAAAAGTTACTTTGCTCACTGCTGCAGAGGCTGTTGCACACTTTTTAGAAGCTGAGATGAAACTTTCAAACGGGTTATACGCAAGCGCTTTAGATGCAGATTCTGCTACACCCGAAGCGGCTAGAGAAGAAGGCGGCTATTACACTTGGACCTCGGCAGAGCTGGACAACCTCAAACTCGAGCAAAGGACGTTGTTTGACGACTATTTCGATGTTACGTCCTATTCCGGTTGGGAAGGCAAGTATATTTTACACCGTACGAATAGCTTGGACTTTCATTGCAAAGAATGGGGCATTTCCATCGCCGAAGGGCTACGATTAGAAAATGTTTGGCACCAGGCCTTAAAGAATGCCTCAAAGGAGCGTCTTAAAACGCATACGGAGCCCGTTCGAGACAATAAAGCATTGTGCACCTGGAATGCACTCGTAGTCTTAGGTTTCTTCGAACTGCACCTTGCTGCACCGCAGAAAGGCTACATGGAGAAAGCAGTTGAATTACTTAGTGCCATGAGAATGTACCTCTTCGAGGAAGGTACAGTATTACACGAATATGGTGGTGACCAAGGGTTTCTTGACGACCACGCTACCTTCGGTCTTGCACTTTTAAAGGGTTACGCCTTAACGGGCGATGAGGGGTATGTAGTTGATGCGAAAAACATTGCATCTAGGATAGGCAAGCAGTTTTCTAAAGAAAATAGTAACTTCTACTTGTATGCTGCCGGAGGAGATAACGCATGGGAAGAAGTCATCGAAATTGAAGACAATGTCATACCGAGTGCAAATTCTTATACCGCTCAGTTCTTTTATGAGCTTGGCTGCTATGCAGGGGAACGCACCTGGATAGATCGCAGTACTCAAATGATGGAATCTATACACGGGAAGGTTTTTAAGCACGGGCAGAACTTTTCGAATTGGCTCAATCTAGCCTTAATGCAATCCTATGGCTCAAAAGAACTTGTCGTGGTTGGTGAAAAGGCAGGAGCTTTATTAGGAAGTTTGACCGAGAACAATTACCGACCGAACACCCTCTATTTGCAGAGTGAACAACAAGGGACACTCCCGCTCACTTTGAACAGAAAGAGTGATACCTCAAAAATCTACGTATGTGAAAATGGCGCTTGCAACCTGCCTACCTCATCTACAGAAGAAGCTGAACAACTATGGAAAGCATAGATACACGCTGCCCTTGGTGCCTTGGTTCCGATCGCTACAAGGCATATCACGACTTAGAATGGGGACGTCCAGTCCGAGACGAACAAAAGATGTTTGAGTACTTAATTCTTGAAACTTTCCAAGCTGGACTCAGTTGGATTACCATCCTGAATAAACGGGATAATTTTCGTGAGGCCTTTTTCGATTTTAATGCTGATAAAATCGCTAGAATGGATGATAAAGATGTGGGTCGTCTGATGCAAAATGCAGGAATCATCAGAAATAGACAGAAAATCCAAGCCGCCATCCATAATGCCAAAGTGCTCAAAGCGATGCACCACCGCGACGAGCGACTTGTAGATATTCTTTGGAGTTATCTCGGCGGAAAACCCTTGAATATGAAGCGAACTTCCATGGAAGAGTTACCGGCAGTAACCGACCTGGCAATTACGATTTCTAAAGACCTTAAGAAGCTCGGCTTCAAATTTATTGGCCCTACAACGATGTATGCGCATATGCAGGCCAGCGGCATGGTCAACGATCATTTGATAAGCTGTCCCGCTTACGAAGAATGCCTAGAGTAATTTCTTAGTAGACTTCAGGGCTACAAAGTCCTTCAGATAATAAGGCTCGAAATAAGCTACATCCTCTTTCACCATAGCCGGTGTTTCTAGAAGATTGGCCATATCCTTGGCGCTCGGATAAGCATTCTGAGCATAGATCCAGTTGGAATTACCGTGTAAGTGACTCACCTTTTCAGCGGCATCGCCTATGACCTGAACCTGCTTCTTTGCCAAATGTTCCCAAGAATTTTCAGTTACGATTACCGCTTCAACAGCTGATGCTGGATGAAAAATACCTTCTTTTCGAACCCAATGTTGTGCGTACACCTCATCCCTACGCGCATCAATAACGGCTATGACTTCGTCTCCTTTGACCTGGGTCATATCAAAGCAACCGAGTGTGGGTAAACTGTATAAGGGCAACTTAGCTGCATAGCAGATGCCTTTAGCAGCACTAACACCAATCCGTAAACCTGTGTAAGAACCGGGGCCTTTACCAACGCACACCCCTTGAATATCAGAAAAATCAAGACCGGCAGTTTGCATGCATTCTTGCACAATTAAGTGCAGACGTTCACCGTGAACAAATTTATCTGAGCGCTCCGCGCTCTGGGCAATCACCCGACTGTCAGAAACGATGGCAACACTGCAATTCTTGGTTGCTGTTTCTATACAAAGGATCATTTTTCTTCTTTGAGTTTGATGGATGTGCCGTTTTTAAGCTCTCTCGATACGGCGCTGTATGGACCAACGACTATTTCTGTACTGTCCTCTAGTCCCTCTAGAATGATGTATTCATCGTCTTGAATACCGCTGTTGACTACTTTAATATTTACCTTGCCTCTTTGGGGAACGAAAACCACTTCGAAACTTTCGTCCGAGTCGTCAGAAGCACCGTATCGCTTGGCAGTAGTACTGGTATCTTTACGCACTGAAACGGCTTGGATTGGCGCAACTAGGGCACCTTTCACCTTGTTTGTAATAATCTCAACCGTTGCCGTCATTCCAGGACGGAACGGATTCGCACCATAGGTAGAACGCAAGTGCTGGTAGCTGCTGTTGAGAATGCGGATCTTCACCTCGAAGTTTGTTACCTGATCCGCAGAAGCTCCAAGAGCAAGGTTAGCACTGTTGGCGATCTCACTAACTACACCCTCGAACTTTTCGCCTAGGAAGGCATCTAACTCAATGAAGGCCGTGTCACCAAGCATCAATTTGACAATGTCATTCTCGTTAACCTCAACCAAAACCTCCATGGTATCCAGCTCTGCAATCCTGAGCATTTCTGTTCCTGTCATCGTAGCGGTTCCAACCACACGCTCACCAAGCTCAACATTTAACTGAGTAACGGTGCCCGAAATTGGTGCAACAATGGACGTTCGCTTCAAATTCTTGTATGCTTCGTCCAGATTTGCCTCCGCACTCTGTAGGTTATATTGTGCACTTTCCTGCTGCAGTTCAGCCACGGTGATTGCACGTTGTGCGGCATCAAACTCTTGCTGAGAAATAGCGCCCTTTTCAAACAAAACTTTATTTCTCTCCCAAAGCTTGTTCGCCTCTATCAAACTGGCCTTGCTTTGCGCCAAGCCTGCTTTTGCACTGTTTACTGCCGCCCTCGATCTTGTAATGGCACTTTCGTAGAGATCAGGATTGATCTTCACCAACAATGTTCCTTCATCAATATATTGACCGTCGACAACATTTACCTCAATGATTTCACCACTTACTTCGGGACTCATTTTAACCTCGACCTCGGGTTGAATCTTTCCACTAGCAGTTACCGATTCAACAACCGTTCTCTTGTGTACGTAACCCATCTCTACCTCGATGGCGTCGGCGTTTGAATCTATCCAACCCTTCTTTTTTGCTACAATGGCCACGATGACTAGTAGAACAACGGGAACAATAATTTTATAATTCATTTTCATCGGTAGTGGTGGTTAAAGGGTGATCTGATTGAATAAATAAAACTCAAGGACTTTAACCTTGAACAGATAATCAAATTTGGTTTGAATCTCTTGGCTTTTAGCAGCTAGAAATTGATTCTTTGAAAGCCCAAGATCAAAAGCGCTAATTACACCTTGATCAAAATTTAATTGCGCATTGTTGAGTGCGAGTTCCGCAGCTGCAGCTGAAGCATTGGCTGCATTGTATAGGGCCAACGAGTTCTTCGCATCAACGAGTGCTCTTTCTATAGTTTGGCGCACCGCAAGCTCACTAGCCTGCTTGTCAAGGGCAGCATTGTTTTCTTGAATCTTAGCACGTTGCACGGCAGCATGTGTCTGTCCCCCGTTAAATAATGGCACTTGAAATCCAAAACCAATGAATTGGTTCCAATTATCTGCCAGCTGATTGCTTATAGTGTATTTAATCTGTGAGTTCGGATCAGGGACATTAACCGTTTGCGGCAATTGAAGGATAGTACCCGTTATCGGATCCTCTACCAATGTGTAGGTTGTGAGCTCAACGTAGTCTGTAAAATACGGCAAGCCTTGAACGTAATTAGAATTCAGCTGGGCTAAGAAAAACAAACTAGGATACCTCGCTGCATTCGCTAGCTGAATGCCGTATTCGGCACTTTGTAGATTCGCTTCTGCCGCTCGAACTGAAGGTTGTTTGCGGATCGCTTCTTCCTTTAAGTCAGTTCTGCCGTAATCCTGTAAACTCAGCTGGCTGAGATTGACCTCCGGCATTTCAATAGTGAAATCTTCAAAATCATCTTCAAGCTGCAAGAGCTGGTACAATTGCAGTTTACTTAAGAGCACCGCATTTCTTGCACTGGTAAGGTTTCCTTCATCGCTCTTCGTTTGAGCAACGCTTTGTAAGTAATTGTCCTTAGAAATCGCTCCGTTATCAAAGAGCAGTTGTGTTCTTTCCAAGCTTTGTACAGAAGTATTCAACTGGCCCTGAGCAACCTCTTCAAGCTGCATGTTCACAATGATCTGTAAATAAGCCGACGCAATATTTAGAAAAGTATTGTTTTTAACGTCTTCGAGCTGGTAGAGCGCAGCAACGCTGCTCATTCGCGCTTGTTGAAGCTGGTACAAATTTCTACCTCCTGATAGCAAGGTCCAGTTTCCAGAAGCTGTCGTACTGAGGGTTTGTCGTGAACCAGGCTGACGCGTGTTGGTGATTGGATCAATGGTCAAACCAAAGTTCCAATAATAGCCACCGTTAATATTTGCCGTAGGAAGGAATGCAAGTTTGCTTTGCATTTCTGTCAATTTCGCATTTGACAAGGCATTCTGACCGCGCTGAATATCGATACTATGCGTTCGTGCATGCTCGATACAACGGTTAAGCGACCAGCTTTCCTGCGCCCAAGAAGCAGAGGTGGTAAACGCTAGAAGTATTAAAAAGAATAAGGATTTCTTCATCAGTACTACGGTAAGGTTAGTGGTACCCCGAAGATAGTGGATTTAGTTGGCTTTTTTCGCTCGGTACAAACGGTAGGCAATACCCCCAATAATTAGGTAAGGGAAAATCATCAAATACAAGATACCGTAGTTCAATCCAGCGCCAAATCCGCCACCATCTGCGCTCTCAGCAACTGCCTTGCACATGCTGCACTGCGCCATACCAATCAATGGCAGTCCGAAAAAAAATAAGGCAAGAGCTGCGCGTTTCATCAATAATACGGTTGCATGAATAAGTACACCAAAACACCAGTCAGGCTTACGTATAACCAGATTGGGAATGAGAACCTTGTGAGTTTCTTGTGTTTCACAATATCATTTGTCCAGCCTCTCCAAATACTCAACAAAGCCAATGGAATTACTGGAATACTCAAAATGATGTGAGAGATAAGAATAAAGAAATAAACATAGCGCACAGTACCTTCACCGAGGAACTTCGCGCTTGGATGGGTTGTATGGTAAATCACATAGGAGATCAAAAACACTGAACTCAATACCAAGGCAGATATCATAAAGGTTCTGTGAATGATAACACGTTTGTTCTTGATCGCCACGAGCGCCATGAGTAAGAACAGAAAGGTCAGACCATTCAACACAGCATGTACCAGCGGTAAGCTGCTTACTGGTGTATTCTCAGTCATACCTAGGCTCATTTTCCACTCGGTAGGCATGATCATCAATAATCCTACAGCAACTGGGATAACTGCACTAACGATGTAAATAAAATTGAGGACCTTCTTGTCCTGAGCTACATTAGTCATCTAACAAATTGTGTTTGTCCCGCTCGTATTCAGCGATTAATACCTTGATGTCCGATTCTAAATCGTTCAACTGTGTTACGTCTAAAACATCATAAGAGCCAACAATGTTTCCTAAATCATCTTTTCTACTGCGGATGTGTCCGTTCCAATCCACAATAATGGCATTAGTACTGTGTAAGAATCCACCTTCTGCAGTCTGGTCTTCAAAGGCATTTAGGAACAAGCTTTTCGCCAAATCATAGATAGGCTCCTTCTCACCTGTAGCAAAAAGCCACTTGCCCTCTCTGTAATTGCGCTCTTTCTGATAAGTCGCTAGTGCTTGTACAGAATCCTTTTCAGGATCCACAGTGATACTTAACAGCTTAAAGTCTGGATATCCCTTGAAACGACTCTCAATATCATTGAGATGAAAGTTCATTGCTGGACAAATAGTAGGACACGTTGCAAAGAAGAAACTCACTACATAGATAGTGGAATCCATTGTAGTCTTATTCACGGGTGTTCCCTGCGCATTGATGAGGTTAAACTCGGGTATCTCATAATAGACAGTATCTCCTATCTCCTCGTCATACACCTTTTCTCCTACATAATCTAGGGTCTGAAAGAACACCTCACTCTGTCGATAAACAAAAATGATGTAAACTAAAGCGGGTAGCACTAATACTGCGATCAGTGCTACCCGTTGAAATACTGTTATCGCTTTCATTAACTAAAAAGGTATGAACCTTCGGTCAATAAGATAAATGTCAAATACGGGATAAGAATCAAGCTAGGAAGGTACAATGCGTACTTCATCGCTTTCTTTTCATACTTCACGTGCATGAAAATTTGTACGAT
>CBFHHP010000007.1:2334-8255 GCA_965655745.1 uncultured Schleiferiaceae bacterium | reverse complement strand
TCCCATGCCTGTGAGCCAACAAAGATGAAACCACCTACGATGGTCCATAACATCCAGTTGGTAACGGCACCTCTGTTCATTTTTTCACCGGCATTTACTGCCAATACCATAGTCACTGAAGACATGATCAGAATGAACGTCATCAAGGCCACATAGAGCAATGGCTGGTCGCCCTCTAGACCGGGAAAGTGAGTAAATACGTTTTCAGCAATTGGCCAAGTGCTTTCATACTTGAAGCGCATTAAACCATAGGCGGTTAGGAAGCCCGAGAAGGTCAATGCATCTGATAACAAGAAGAACCACATCATGAGCTTACCGTATCGAGCGCCCATAGGTCTCGATCCACCGCCCCAATGGTTGGTATCTTGGATTAAATCAGCATTAGAAGACATAACGAGTGTTTTGAATTATGATTCGTGCAAATCTAACGAATAAGAGTCAAAAAGATGAATAAATATATCCACAAAAGGTCCACAAAATGCCAGTAGATCGACGCCAACTGAACACCGTGATAATCCTCCTGAGAATACTTACCTCCGTAAGCTCTTACAGTCGTGTAGAGTAATGAGATTATTCCGCCACCTAGGTGAGCAAGGTGGAACAGGGAAATGGCATAGACCCACGAACCTGCGGGGTTAGAGCCAGGGCCTGTGAAAAATACTTGTTCATTAATCAACTCTCCCCAGCCTTGAACCTGCAAAACAGCGAAGACTACTCCAAAAACAATAGTCAACCACAAGAAGAGTCGTAAACGTCCTTCCTCACCATTAGAAATTGCTTTTTTGCCCAACCAAAGTGTCAAGGATGAAGCTATGATTGCTACAGTGCTATAGTTAAAGGCTGTGGGCAATTCAAAAACAAGCCAATTTCCAGATTCTACCAAGGTCGTTCTACTTACCACATACCCTGAGGTCAAACCTGCAAAGGCCATGATAATCGAGCCAATTCCGATCCATAAAAGCGGCTTAGATGCTTTTCTTCGTTGTTGTGCTAATGTTTCCATTCTTAGATAAATCTATCAATAACATAAATGAGCTGCATACCCGTTAGATAACCGATACTGCTCAGCATTAGTTTTCTTGCGACCTTGTCGTCACCGCTCTTCAAGAGTTTCATTCCATTGCTAAGTACCCAAAGCCCTAGAAGTAACACCAGAGCAGCGCCTGTGTAACTCAAGGTGAGTTCCCCTGTAATTCCAAAGACAGGGAGTATACCAACAATGATCATCCAAATCGTGTAAATAATGACGTACAGCTGGCTCGGACGGTCTTTTGCACCTGATGGCAGTAAGTTATATCCTGCTCGCTTGTAATCTTCAAAGGAGAACCAAGCAATAGCCCAGAAATGCGGAAACTGCCAGAAAAATTGTTGTGCAAACAAAGTTCCCGTTTCTATATCAAAATCGTTTCGGGCTGCTACCCAACCGAGCATGTAAGGTATGGCTCCTGGAAACGCTCCAACAAACACTGCCAAAGAAGTCCGTGATTTCAACGGGGTGTAAATCACCGCATACAAGAAAGCGCTTAACCCCCCGAAAAACGCGGAAAGCACATTGATGCTGTAAAGCATAAATAATCCAACCAAGAGTGCAAGAACAGCTGCCGTGTATGCTTGAGCAACGGTCATCGTTCCGGCTGGAAGCGGTCGATTTTTTGTCCGGTTCATCAAGGCGTCCTGCTCCACCTCATAAATTTGATTGAAAGCGTTTGAAGCAGCAACTACAAGCAATCCACCAAGAGTAAGTAGCAAAAGTTCAACCCATGAAAAAACCTCATATCCTAAAAGGTAACCCGCTATCGAGCTAAATACTACAGATACTCCCAACCGAAGTTTCCCTAATCGGATAACTTCTTTAAAAAGTGATGGTTTCTTTTCGTTTGACACCTAATAGAAATTTGAAGGTGCAAAGATAAGATACACTGCTGTGAAAATGTGAGACTTATAGCACAATAAAGTGCGGGTTCAATAAGTCTTCCTTATTGTATCTCAACGGAGTCCTGCCCTCCTTTTCTACCATACTAAATCCAGCCGCCTCAACGACTGCTTGACCCGCAGCAGTATCCCATTCCATAGTTGGTGCAAAACGAGGGTAAACGTCAGCCAATCCCTCTGCCACCATGCACATTTTAAGCGAAGAGCCCTTCGAAAGAATGGCAACCTCTCCATGTTTTTCACGGTATTGTTTCAAGAAGTTTTCCGTTTCTTCATTCATGTGACTTCGAGAACCTACTGCAGTAAATGGTCGATCGAGCGCAACCGGCAGAACAACACCTGATTCTAATGTCTCGTTACCAACTACAGACGTTGGAGGTAAAGTGAGCTTCTTGGCGCCTTTTGAGCCTGCACCAACATATAGCTCGCCGGTAACAGGCACGTAAACTACACCCATAATTGGTCGACCTTGTTCAACCAAAGCGATATTCACGGTAAACTCACCATTGCGTTTGATGAATTCTTTTGTACCGTCAAGAGGATCTACAATCCATAGTCTCGACCACGAAGAACGCTCATTGAACGGAAGGTGTTTGCCTTCTTCACTTAGTACTGGAATCCCTGTGGGCTCCAGCAAAGACATGATGGCTTTGTGGGCTCGAGTATCAGCTTGTGTCAGTGGACTGTCGTCGCCTTTAACTTCAACTTGTGTCTCTTCATTATTGTAGACCTCAAGGATTTCAATTCCCCCGTGCAAAGCCGCCTGTGAAGCGATAACCGTAAGTTGATCCAATGTCTGACTCATAAGTGTTTTTTTGATGGTTCAAAAATAGAAAAGCCCGAGCCAAAGGCCCGGGCTTTTTATACGTTGATTTACCGATTACTGCAATCTAGCATTGATCGGCACAGTGTATTGCATGCGTACAGGCTTACCGCGCTGCTTCGCAGGAGTAAATGTTGGAAGCTTTTTGATTACGCGCATTGCTTCGTCATCAATCAACTTATCTACACCACGTGCAATAGTTACTGAGCTTACTTTTCCGTTTTTCTCAATTACGAAGTTGACATACACCTTACCCTGGATACCCATTTGGCGAGCCAATTCTGGGAATTCAAAGTTTTTACCGATGTGCTTCATAATTTCCTGGTTAAAACACATGAATTTTTCATCCTCTGTAGCTTTCTTTTCACAACCAGGGAAGATTGGCTTATTCTCTACAACGGCAAAGTTGAAGATTTCATCGTCCTCTTCCTCTTCCTCAACGATTTCGATTTCCTCGCTCTCGTCAGTTTCGGTCGATTCAAATTCCACTTCCTCAATTTCCAAATCGTTTTCTACAATCTGAATAACCTCTGGCGGTGCCGGTGGTGGAGGTGGAGGTGGTGGAGGTGGCGTTCTGTTTGTGATAATCGCAATCTCGTCTTCATCGTCATAGCTCATCTTACCCAGCTCACCAGGACCTGATTCGTAAGATCTGTATTCCAATACGAAGAGCGTGAGCGCCAAAGACAACGTAAGACCGATCAACAAGAAGAGATTCTTCTTGTTTTCTGCGTCTGCATTGTAGGTTTTTCTATTCTTCATGCGTTAGAAATAAATGAAGTGCTAAAATAGCCAAAACTACCATTAGCACAAATGTGTTTTAAATTGTTATTTCTTGAATTGTACAGGTATGGTATAAGTAATACTCACGGGCTCACCATTTTCTGTGGCAGGACGCACTATCTGTGGCAAAGAGCGCATCACCTTGACTGCTTCATCTGAGGCCAATTCAGAAAAACTTTTCAGCACTTCAGGCTCCTGCAATACTCCAGCTTCGTCAAAGGTGATTTTGACAAACACCTTCCCTTCCTCTTCCAATCCTTCCGGGTATTTCAATGTGGTCATCACGTGCTCCAAGAGTGTCCTATTAAAACAAACCTGCATCTCTTCACCCACCTCAATGTGTTGGCATCGTTCAAAGGTCGGCGCCACCATTTCTTGCGCCAAAGCAGGGAAAGTGGTTACAAGGAAAAATAGAAGTACTGCTTTAAATTTCATGATTACTGTAGCTTAACATTTACGGGCAAAATGTACGACATTCTAACGGGCTTACCATTGATTTTAGCTGGCGTGAATTTTGGCAAGCTCTTCACCATTCGAATCGCTTCCTCAGAAATCAACTCGTCTTCACCTCGAACAACTTTGGCTTGAAGTACTCTACCGTCTTTTTCAATGATAAATTCTACGAACACCTTCTCAGCGCTGGAAAACATCATCATGGCATCGCTAACTTCGAAGTTTTTGCCAACAAACTTCAACAACTGCTGCTGAAAACACACGAAACGTTCATCGTCTGTTATTAATGATTCACAGCCTTGGAACACGGGCCTAGACTCCACTGCAGTGAACTTGTAAATATCATTGTCAACGGGATCAGGATCAATAATCTCGACAATTCCATCGTCGATAATACCTGAAAACAAACTAAGGTCTATGGCCGGAAGCGACGCTGTATTTGGGACTATGGTTATGATGTTAGGATTCACCTTTGCGCTTTGTTGTGCAATAGGCTTGGCCGGCATCGCTCGTTGGGTAATGGGCACGACCCAATCCTCCTCTTCGATGTAATAGCCGCCATCATCTTCTACAACCATTAAAGGACGCTCACTCACGGTCCACTCTAGAGCAGTATAGGCCGCACTAAGAGATAAAACCAATCCTAGAATTAAGAACAAGGGACGCTTGTTTTCTAAATTGGCTCTTGCTGTTTTTCTGATTTTTAGGCTCATAGGTTCTCGTTTTAAGGGGTTATGAGATTTAGAGCCAAAAAACTATGCCAAAATCCGGTGAAGTACTCGAGAGACGACCATACCTGATACCGCCCCAGCCGTGTTGGCCAAGGCATCCAAAAGATCTGCAGAGCGCCCTAGCCCCATCCAATCCTGTAGCAATTCTATGAGACCTCCTAGGGCAATTGCAATGAGCCAATAGAGAGCTGCTTTTCTCTTTTTGATGGTTCGTTTATAGCCCCTCGATGAAGCGAAATAAAGCAGAATAGTCCAAGAGAAATAAAGTATGAAGTGAATCAGTTTATCGCTGATATTCAATTCCCAACCTGGATCTAAATTACTGACAGGTGCCAGGCAGGCATAGAAAATTAAAAAGCCCCAACCGATGGCAGGGGCTCTATATATCCAAGGATTACGCATAATTATCCAAGCATTGCTTGGTATGCTGCAGCATCCATTAAACCGTCCAATTGAGACGCATCGTTAATCTTGATTTTTACCATCCAACCTTCGCCGTAAGGATCTTCATTCACAGCCTCAGGCGCATCTTCAAGTCCTTCATTGAACTCAAGCACTTCTCCGGCGACCGGTAAAAATAAATCACTCACTGTTTTCACAGCCTCAACACTTCCGAAGACATCATCCTGATCTAAAGATTCACCTTCCGTATCGACATCAACAAATACGATATCACCTAATTCGCTTGCTGCAAATGCTGTAATTCCAACAAAGGCCTCATCGCCTTCAACGCGGATCCATTCGTGATCCTTTGAGTACTTTAAGTTATCTGGGTAGTTCATTCGGGTATGTTTTTGACAAATGTAAACTGATTTTTATTTCCTTAGGGGCTATTGCGCAAGATTAAATCTAAATGCAATTCCAGCGCTTGTGTTCAATGTTGGGAATGCATTAGACGTCTTAAACTTGCTCACGGTCTGATCGTAATACAAACGTGCGGTCAATTTTGACGATAGCATGTAATCTGCACTTGCTTTAAGCGACCAAATACGCTGTCCGGCCGTAACCTGATCTAGTCCTTCCTGAATACGGCGAATGACCGTTTGATTATCGCGTAAGCTGAAGTCCAATTTCAAATCAAGGTTAGAAGTAATCTTTTGCGGACGGCCATCACTTACGATATTAAAGCTAACGTCTTTAATTATGTAACCGGACCCTATAACGACTTCCATACCACGGGTATCGCTTAATTGATTGTT
>CBFHHP010000007.1:0-2234 GCA_965655745.1 uncultured Schleiferiaceae bacterium | reverse complement strand
ACCAAAGAAAGGTTGAGCTGTCTGTTACGTTTAACATCTAAGCGCAAACTCGCTTGATTCTTCAATCGCATATTCAAACCGACAAACGGACCAAAGTTTTCTGAAATACTCACCTGAGAAATCTGCTCTAAAGGCAAGAAATCGCCGTTTGTATTGCGAATACTATTAGGCGGTTCTCCATTTTGAATACGCTGCTGTAAAAGCATGTTACTCTGGTACGAATTCATCGTATACAAGCTTTTGTAGGTGTGTGTAAGGGTAAAGGATTGAAAGTTCTTTTTAAACCATGGAATCTTCATTAATCCATTAAAATTCATGTTCCAATTCGGCATCGGCAAGTTTGGCCTACCATTCATGACCACCTCATTAGGATCAAAGCCACCATAAGCCGCTAGAAATGCAGGAACGAGTACCTCAGCACTATTGTAGCTATAACCGTCATACCCCTCGCGAGTTCCAGTACTGTCGTCAGCGGCGGCGATGAAGTTTCCTGCATAGGTAGGATCATTGGCAACTTTATTATCTCTTAATCGCTGAGATACCGCATTTCTGTTAGCGAGGAACAAATTATACACCGGCGAATTTGAAGAATCAATGGGTTCAAATGCACTTCCCAAAGACAAGAAACTAATGGAATAATTTCCATTATCCATGGGATTGAAATTGTAAAACCCTTCTGGTAGACCAAGGGTGGTATCAATTAATGGATCGTGGTACCTGAATATTGAGGAGCTGTTAAGACCTGCGACTTTCGTTGCGGTGATCTGAATTCGAATATCTTGCCAAGGCTCTACTGTTGCCCGGAAGTTTAAGTTCTCAGAAAAAGTCTTCTGGAACTGGTTAGGCTGGTTCGTGTTTTCTGTTAGCCAGCCGTTCAAAGCGGCAAGAGACCTTACATCACTTTGTCGGCCAAATACGAAATCCAAACCGGGTGACATCAATGCACTTGGATCCATCCCGAAATATGTGGGATTGGTTATAAGGCCAGGTAACAAAGTACCGTTGGTTTGAGAGTACGTTAGCGAAGCAGAGCGTACCATCATTGCTACACGGGCCGCTCCCAATAAAATCTTGTTGTCTTTCTTTTCTTTGTCCTTTTCCTTACCCTTCTCCTCTCTTTGCGGCGCTCCCCTTCGCTGCGGAGCACCACGCCTAGCCACAGGTTGCGGTCTTCCACCTTGATTCGCTTTTCGCAAGAATGGAAATTGATTATAAAAGTTTATGAAGTTAGCATTTGCCGTCAACTGAATGTTATTTGAGTTCTGGGCCTGGTTACCAAAGTACAACTCTGGCTTAGCGTTTTGATTTAAGGCAGCTGTAGAATTCGTTTGCCAATCGTAGTTGCCAGAATAACGAACACTTGCCGAGGTCCAGTCCATGAAAGGTAATTTACCTATAGGAATCTGCCAGTTAACATTGAGTGTTTGGTGGAATTGAGTTGGTCTACCTAAGCTCGTAAGTCCTGCAATAATGGTATCTCTATTTGCTTGTGTTTTTGGATCACCGGGCAATTCGTCCACCCTGCTCTGTGCAGTTGCATTGTAATCAAGCTTCAACCCTTTAGATAAGTCGTACGCTAAATCATACATACGTTTTGTGGTAAGCGCTTTATTGTAGGTCACAGGCAGTGCGATAGATGGATCAAATGTATTTCTCATCTGCATGGTCGCCAATTGCCTTCTCAACTCTGTTCTTACACTGACTTTAGAGGGCAAGTAATAGAAGTTGAAATCACGAATCAAGGCCAATTGTTTACTCTTGACTATATTTTTAAATGGTGCAATATTTTTCGGGCGTGTTTGGTAATTATAATTCACTGACGCAGTATGCAGAATACGGTGATCTTGTACAATATTGATATTTCTGCGGTCGCTTTCAGTAAAGGCGTATGAAGTATTAAAGTTGCTAATGGCCAATGGAGAGTTGCTCCAGTTAATTCCTTTAGCCTTTACCGACCCGCCTTCCTCTTTACCACCGCTCTTTGGAGGTGATTTTGGCGCAGTGGTACGCGAACCTCCAGCACTCTTTTCCTTGCGGACATTCGTAAAGTTGATGCTCTTACGCATCTGGTATTCTTGACCAGCGAACCTCAAGCTATCGCGTTCCTCTTGAGTATTAACGGCAGCTAAAGACTCCTTAAAATTTATATCAGGATCCAACGGATTAAACTGTGGATTCTTAAAACTTTCATTAAAACTTAAAAACATTGGGAATTTGACACCTGATTCTTGAGG
>CBFHHP010000006.1:0-57773 GCA_965655745.1 uncultured Schleiferiaceae bacterium | reverse complement strand
CCTGTAACGGCAAAGGCGCTTGCATATTCCTCGAGCAAGAGCGCATCGGCAGGGGTAATTTGCATGGTGGCAGGAAATAGTAATTGTTGTGAGGCTACGCTGGCACCTTCAAGCTTCGACCAAATTTGATCGAACTGCACGCGTATCTGAGCCTGCTTGGTATCGATGAGTAAAAGCTTACTTCCCAAAACCGTGACCATAAATTTTCCCCAGGCCAATACTTTCGGCATTTGCTCGCTGAGGTTAATCTGGTCTTCCTCCGACCAAAACTGCTCCACGGAATTACTCAAGGCAGGTACTTCATGCTCAGGGTTGGTGTTGAGTAGCTTCTCTGTTTTGATCCTCTCGTACTGTTCGTCCGGTGTTCGAAGCTGCGGTCGGCTGATGCCTTTGTCCGGTTCAAAAGGATTGAAATTTGGATTAACTCGAATTTTCGGCTGAGGCGGTATATGTCCCTTGGGTATAGGCGGCACAGAGAAACTGACCTCAGAATCGAAGTCAATGGCAGGTGCCACATTAAACTGGCCTATAGCATGACGTGCAGCACTACGCAATACAGCATAAATGGCACGTTCATCTTCAAATTTGACCTCCGTTTTTGTAGGATGAATATTGACATCAAGCCCGTTCGGATCCACTTCGAGGAAAAGAAAATACCCCGGATGGTGTTCTGCACTGAGCACTTCTTCAAAAGCTTCTCTGAGCGCATTATGTAAGTACGGAGATTTAATAAACCTACCATTAACGAAGAAGAATTGCTCACCACGTTTTTTCTTGGCAAACTCAGGCTTTAGTACAAATCCAGTCACCTTGACCACATTGGTATCTTCACCGATCGGGACCAATTTTTCATCGAATTTCCGCCCAAAAATGGCACTAATTCGCCTCCGTGAATTTTCTGGCATTAAATGAAACAGCACCTTTTCGTCGCTCTTTAGGTTCCACTCAATGTTTGAATGCACTAGGGCTACACGATGAAATTCATCGATACAATGCCGCAATTCTATCCTGTCGTTCTTGAGAAATTTTCTTCTTGCGGGAACGTTGTAGAAGAGATTCCGAACCTCGACGATACTTCCTTGAGGTCCAGGGTAAGGGAGATTGGCGGTGATTTTACCATCCTCGAGCTTCAACGAGGTTCCCATTTCGCTGCCCGCCGTATTCGTCTTGAGTTGCACATGCGCTACGGCAGCAATAGACGCCATAGCTTCCCCTCTAAATCCACGCGTACTTAGGTTGAACAAATCTTCGGCAGAAGAAATCTTCGAGGTGGCATGGCGACGAAAGCAAAGTTCGGCATCAGCCGCATTCATGCCGCTCCCGTTGTCTGTGACAACAATAGCAGTTTTACCCGCACCGGTTAGGCTTAATGTAATTTTAGTAGCCCCAGCATCGATGCTGTTTTCAAGCAGCTCCTTCACCACAGAGGCAGGCCGTTGAACAACCTCACCCGCAGCAATTTGATTGGCAACGTGGTCTGGAAGAACGGAAATTAATGCGGTCATAAAAGGAATTTAGCAGCAAAAAAGAGTAGTAATAGTAAGAAGGCGAGACTGTACAACAATCGCTTGGCATAACCGTCGCTCTTTCCAGCACTTTGAGCCCTGCGTAAATCCCAGTTGTCTCTTATGCGCTGTCTGTACTTCTCTTTGTTGTCGAAAGGAATTTCGTCTTCACCTTCCGGACGTTCCAACAATTTCAAGCGCTCTTTACGCTCGTCGTGAAAGCGTGCCTGATGTTGAAAACCGCGAGGTTGATTGCGTGCGAAAAATCCCATATTGTCTTAACTTCTCCTTTCTCAAAGGTAATAACCTCAAGCCAGTTTTACGACTCTATGAAGCGTCATCTATATATCCTTTTTTTCGTTCTCATCCTACCCGCATTATCCGTTCAAGCTCAGTCGTTAGACACAGCTAGCAAGGTGGATAGTCTTTTGGAAGCCATGAGTTTAGAGGAGAAGGTAGGACAATTATTCATGGTCGCTGCCTACAGCAACAAGGATGAGAAGCATCAAGCTTACCTTGAAACCTTGGTAAAGAATTATGGTATAGGCGGCGTCATTGTAATGCAGGGCGGTCCGGCGCGGCAAAAGAAATTGGTTCAGCGCTTACAGGCGGCTTCAAAACTTCCTCTGTTGGTGGGTCAGGATGCAGAATGGGGACAAGCGATGCGATTAGATAGCACCTATAAATTCCCAACGTCTCTCACCGTCGGTGCGGTGCAGGATATGGATTTAGTGGAGGATCTGGGCGCTGCATTAGCTTATGAAAGTCACAAAACGGGCGTTCATATGAGTTTTTCACCGGTCTTAGATGTCAATACCAATCCAAAGAATCCAATTATTGGAGCCCGTTCTTTTGGGTCAGATCCGTTTGAAGTAAGCAAAAGAGGACTCGCTTTGACGCGCGGTATGGAGGGGGCAGGTGTATTGGGAAGTGGAAAACATTTCCCGGGCCATGGCGATACCCAATCGGACAGTCATAAGACCCTGCCAGTAGTAGATAGAATGCTCGAAGAGTTGAAAGAGGTAGAGTGGGTGCCGTTTAAATCGGCCCTTCAAAACGGTATCGGTTCCATTATGGTAGCACATTTGAACATCCCTTCCTTAGAGCCTTCAGGTAAACCAACGAGCTTAAGTTCCAAGGTCATTAATGATATACTGCGCAAAGAATGGGGCTACGACGGTTTGGTATTGACGGATGCCTTGAACATGAAAGGCGTCAGTGAGTTTGCTCCCGTGGGCCAATTGGAAATTGAAGCATTCAAAGCTGGCAATGATATTTTACTCTTTGCCATGGATGTGCCCAAAGCTTCGAAACAGCTCGTTGCTGCCTTTAAAAACGGTGAACTGAGCGAGGCAGCCCTCGATGAACGCGTGCGTCGCATTCTCAGGGCAAAAGAAAATTCTTCGAGCTGGCAACATTGGACGTGGGCCAAAGACGGCGCGCTTTCCAGAGAATTATCTGCCCGCTACCCAGATGCCGCTGCATCGAATGAAGACCTGACCTTCCGACTGGTTCGCGATGCGGCTACCTTACTCGAAACAGGAAGTGCACCTTTTCCTATTCAAAGCGTTGAGGGCACTTTCGCTCACATTGCGATCGGGAGCAATCCTGAAGTAAACTTGCTGAACGAATACCTCGATCGCTACGCCAACTTTGACCACTTCACCAACGTCGCCCCTAAGGGTCTGTTGCGCCATGAGGCCATTGTTCTGAGTTTCCACCAAGATTCGAAAAACCCATGGCGCAGGTACAAGCTCACCTCGAGTGAAAAGGCATTGATTTCTGGATTACAGGCGGCTGGTAAACCTATTTATGTATTACACTTTGCTAATCCTTATGGATTATTGACCTATCCGGAATTTGGCGAAAACACGAAAGTGTTGGTGATGTATGAAAACAATGCTGCGGCGCAGAAACTAGCACCACAATTCCTGTTCGGTGCGCGTTCTACGAAGGGTAAGTTGCCGGTCGAGCTCAATGGTTGGGGCACTCAGGGCAGCGGTCTCAAGAGTGAGCGTATAAAGCGCCTCGGGTACGGACTGCCTTCGGAAGTAGGCGTTCGTAGTGAGCAGTTACTTAAGGTGGATTCTATCATGGAATTTGCCATATCAAAAGGGGCAACACCGGGAGGGCAGATATTGGTAGCACGAGGCGGTACTGTGATTTATGACAAGTCCTTTGGGCATCACAGTTACGATAAAAAAAAAGCCGTTGATTGGACGGACCTCTACGACCTCGCCTCGGTCACTAAAATCACGGCCACCTTACCTGGAGTGATGAATTGGTACGAGAAACAGCCGCTGCTTTTAGAGAGCACTGTGGGGCAACAACTGCCAGAATTGGCCTCATCAGATAAAGGTAATCTAGTGTTAGAAGATGTTTTGGCGCATCAGAGCGGTTTGCCTGCTTGGATCCCGTATTATTTGAGAACTATAGAGACCGATTCTGCTAAGGCTTATTGGTACGTGTCGAGCGATACACCAGGAGCCATCAAGGTTACAGATGAGCTTTACTTGCGCCCGGAAATTCGCGATACTATGTTCGCCATGTTGGAGCAAAGTGAACTCAAGGGCAACGACTACCGCTATTCAGATTTGGGCTATTACTTGTTTCAGCGCATGCTGGAAAAACGCAATAACGAGCCCCTCGATACTTGGGTACAGACCACGTTCTATGCACCCTTGGGAGCTTCGAGATTGACCTATAAGCCTTTGGAAAAAGGATTTAGTTTGGAGGAAATAGTGCCTACCGAGAAAGACGGGTATTGGCGAAATACAACAGTGCACGGCAATGTTCACGACATGGGTGCGGCAATGATGGGTGGAGTTGCCGGGCATGCAGGTCTATTCTCAAATTCTAATTCGTTGGCCAAAATGATGCAGATGTATCTATGGGGTGGTGAATATGGAGGCGTAAAGTATCTCGAAAAAGGGACCATTGAGAAGTTTACCGCTTGTGCCTTTTGCGAGTTAAAAAATCGACGTGGATTGGGTTTTGACCGTCCGCAGTTAGACGACGGACCAGGTCCAAGTTGCACCTGTGCTTCTAAACAAAGTTTTGGCCATACCGGTTTTACAGGTACCATGGTTTGGATGGATCCTGATGAGGAGCTTCTCTATATCTTTTTGAGCAATAGAACGTACCCAGATATGGAGAACTGGAAATTGAGCAAATACGATATCCGGACAAATATTCAAGCCGCTCTTTATGAGTCGTTGAATTAAAAGTATTTTTAGCGCATGAAAATAGGTGTCGTATGTTACCCCACATTCGGCGGCTCAGGGGTAGTCGCAACTGAACTTGGTATTCAGATGGCCAAGAAGGGCCATGAAGTTCATTTCATTACCTACAACCAACCCGTGCGCTTAGATATTCTCGAGCCGAATATCTACTACCATGAAGTGAATGTCCACGATTACCCGTTGTTTGAATATCAGCCTTACGAGCTCGCGCTGAGTTCTAAAATGGTGGATACGGTGCTTACTGAGGGCATCGATATACTTCACGTTCATTATGCCATTCCCCATGCCTACGCGGCGTACATGGCCAAGAAAATCTTGTTAGAGAAACGAATTTACATCCCTGTAGTGACTACACTTCACGGTACGGATATCACTTTGGTGGGTAAGAATCCATCGTACAAGCCGGCTGTGACCTTCTCCATCAATAAGAGCGATATCGTTACTTCGGTGAGTCAGAGCTTGAAAGAAGATACTTTGAGCTCATTTGTCATCAAGAAAGACATCGAAGTTGTCCCCAACTTCGTTGATCTTGATCTGTACAATTTGGATGGACCTTGTATTAAATCTCAGATTGCACCCAACGGGGAGAAAGTTATTTCACACATATCAAACATGCGTCCAGTAAAACGCATTCCAGATATCATCGAGATTTTCTTCCGCATACAGCAGAAAGAAGATGCCATTTTATTGATGATTGGTGAAGGTCCCGAGCGTGAGAAGGCGGAACAACAGGCGAAAGATTTAGGCATTTATTCCAAAGTAAAATTCTTGGGGAAGACCTCTGAAATACGCAGGTTGCTTTGCATGTCGGATTTGTTCTTATTGACTTCATCCACAGAAAGCTTTGGTTTGGTGGCCCTTGAAGCTATGGCTGCGAAAGTTCCAGTAATTAGTTCGAATGCAGGTGGTATCAGCGAAGTGAATGTGCACGGTGAGACGGGTTTCTTGGCGACTATTGGTGATGTAGAGACGATGGTAGAACACAGTTTGACGCTATTGCAAAACCCTAAATTACACGAAGAGTTTAAAGCCAATGCCTATCGTCGCGCCCAAGAATTCTCCATAGATGCTGTGGTGCCGAAATACGAGGCGATCTACGAGCGAGCATTAGCAACGATCCGTGAAGGAAAAGAGAACAACTGGACTGCTTAGCATTGTTGAGCAGAATTACCCGCCTATTCGCTTGGTTTTAAAGCCTTCTTTTTCAAGAAACGAGCGCGCTTTGTCTCGGACATTTCCCTGGAGAATGATCTCTCCATGCTTGGCACTACCACCTACGCCGCAGGTTTGTTTTAGTTTCTTACCCAACGCCGCAAGCTCCTCATCGGGTCCTTCAAAACCTCGAATAATCACTACTTGCTTGCCGCCACGACCTTTTTTTTCGAAGTGAAGCTCGAGCAATTGGTCTGAAGGATGAACAGATTCCACCTCATTATTTTGCTCGTAATCGAAATCAGGATTTGTGCTGAATACAAAGCCGCCCAAGTCCTCTAAATTGATTTTCTTTGGTTTATTCTTTTTTGCCATAATTATGAGCTTAGTAATAACGAGTACTGCGAATCCAAAAGTAAAGGACATTGTCCAATTACTCACTAAATCAAAAGAACGTAAATCGCGTGGGGTTTGTGTGGTAGAGGGTACTCGTGAAATAAATAGAGCCTTGGCTTGTGGCTGGGAACCTGTGGAGCTCTGGCAGCTGGATGGGAGTGATGTTCCCTTGAACACCATGGCCTTCCCGGGTTATTATTTAGCAGCACCTAAGGTCTTCAATAAGATTGCTTACCGAAATACTACAGAATCTGCTGTTGCTACATTCAAAGTCCCAGAAATTGGACTAGAGCAGCAGCGTTCCGTCTTGGAAGAGGCTAGGTGTCTGTTAATTTTAGAAGGGATAGAAAAACCGGGTAATCTAGGCGCTGTGCTCCGATCAGCGTGCGCTGCTGGTGTAGATGCTGTTGTTCTAGCGGATGCTCCGCTCGACCCATTTAGTCCAAACGTTATTCGCAATGCTACAGGAGCGCTTTTCGAAGTACCCATTATTTCGGCGACTAGCAGGGAGTTGATTCCAGCACTAAAGTCTTTAGGTAAGGCCATTTATATTACTTACTTGCACGATAACGCAACTTCAATGTTCGATGTTCAATGGTCTGAAAAGTGTGCTATCGTACTCGGAGAGGAAGCTGGTGGATTAAGTGAATCGTGGAGTGCCGCTGCCGATGAAAACGTTATCATCCCGATGGCTGGTGATGCAATAGATTCTCTAAATGTCAGTGTGAGTGCTGCCGTATTGATGTACCATTGGAAAAGTCAGCAATAGGAATTAGCTTAAAATAGAATGGCCCGGATTAGTCTATTTCTTACTTGAAATAGAGTGGGCCGTGGGGCTGTTTTGAACTGAAGAAATATTTGTGGGTGCTCCAGTAAATAATAGTTGACCGCCTTCTTCACCACCCTTGGGGCCTATTTCAATTAAATGATCGGCACGTTCAATCACATCGAGATCGTGTTCAATCACCAATACAGTATGTCCCATATCTACCAATGCATTTAGCGCCACGAGTAATTTTTTAACATCGTCAAAGTGTAGCCCAGTTGTGGGCTCATCAAAGAGGAACAATGTTTTACCCGCTTTATCGCCTTTGGAAAGGAAATAGGCCAATTTCACACGCTGGGCTTCACCACCACTAAGTGTGGAGCTGCTTTGTCCAACGGCTGCATAACCGAGGCCTACATCTTGCAGGGGTTGGAGCTTATTTGCAATTTTTGTCTGCTTAATGCTTCTGAAGAATTCAATAGCCTCATTAATAGTGCATTCGAGAATGTCCGAGATGCTTTTGTCGTGGATTTTGACTTCCAAGATTTCAGCCTTGAATCGGTGCCCATTGCAATCTTCACATGGAAGGTGAACATCCGCCATGAACTGCATTTCTATGGTGACCTCACCTTCTCCTTTACACGCATCACAACGACCACCGTCGGTATTGAAACTGAAGTGTTTGGCCTTGTAACCGCGCACTTTTGAAAGCTCATTAGCAGCGTATAGGTTGCGGATATCGTCGTAGGCTTTTAAGTAGGTTACAGGATTCGAACGGGAAGACTTACCGATAGGGTTTTGGTCCACCATTTCTACGTGGGCAATCTTGTTTAAATCACCAGTAAGGGCTTTGTGTAGCCCTGGGCGTTCACCTACGTGCTCCAAATGCTTCTTTAAAGCAGGGTAAAGTATTTTCTTGATAAGTGTACTTTTCCCGGATCCGCTTACTCCGGCTACTACAGAGAAAACACCAAGCGGTATGTCGACGTCAAATCCTTTAAGGTTGTGCTGTCGCACGCCTTCTAAACGAATATGACCGGTGGCTTTACGCAATTCTTTGGGCTGTGGAATTTCCATTCTTCCGCTTAAGTAACCCGCTGTTAAGCTGCTTTCGTGCGCTAAAACAGCATCTGGCAGGCCTGCTGCAACGATTTCTCCACCTAAATTCCCTGCTGCTGGACCGATATCAATAAGGTAATCAGCGGCATGCATGAAGGCTTCTTCGTGTTCTACAACTACGACTGTATTGCCTTTGTCGCGCAGGGCTTGGATGACTTTGATTAGTTGCTCGGCATCGTAAGGGTGTAAACCGATAGAAGGCTCGTCCAAGATGTATAGCGAACCAACCAATGCGGAACCTAACGATGTAGCGAGTTGTATCCGTTGGCTTTCTCCACCACTTAAGGTGTTGCTGGTTCTGTTCAAGGTGAGGTAGGAGAGGCCTACATTCATCAAGAAGTCGATACGAGTTGTGATTTCGGTAAGTAGTCGTTTCGCAATCTCCGCCTCTCGCTCGTCCAGGTTGAGACTTTTGAAGAAATCGGACAATTTATTCAGCGGTAACTCTACAAGTTCGTGCAGGGCTACACCACCAATTTTCACATAACCAGCTTCAGGTTTGAGACGCTTTCCCTTACACGTAGTACATTTTGTACGTCCACGGTATCGGCTAAGCATGACTCGGAACTGGATCTTATACTTCTTACTTTCCAGATGTTTAAAGAACGCATTGATCCCTTTGAATCCTTTACCACCTTCCCAAAGCACCTCTTTTTCTTCGTCGGAGAGGTCCATATACGGTCGGTGCACTGGAAAATCTATTTCACTCGCAGCGAGGATAAACTTGTTCTTCCATTTTCCCATGGTTTCGCCCTTCCAAGGGGCTACAGCACCTTCATAGACACTTAATGTCTGGTTGGGTATGACTAGGTCTTCATCTACGCCCATGATGCTGCCGAATCCCTCACAGGTTGGACAAGCACCCACAGGGTTGTTAAAACTGAACAAGTGCACGGAAGGCTCCGTAAACGCCATGCCGTCTAACTCGAAGAGGTTATTGAATTCAACGGGCGACTGTCCGTCCATAAAGTCGATCAAACAGCTTCCACGCCCTTCGTAGAAGGCAGTTTGTATGGAGTCTTGCAGGCGATGAATGTTTTCTTGATCGCCGCGACGCACGACGGCACGATCTACGACGAGTGAAATTATTTTTTCATCATAGGTGCCCGCTTCAATAACGTCTTCAATGCGCTCAATTACTCCGTCTACAAGCATTCTTGCAAATCCTTGCGAAGCTAAAATGGTCAAATGTTGGATAGCGGTTCTGTCGCTGAAGGTAACTGGAGCAACGATTAAAAAGCGCGTGCCTTCTTCTTTGGCATCAATGAAGTCGATTACGTCCTGAACCTGATGGCGCTTTACTTCTTCCCCAGAAACTGGGCTGTAGGTTCGTCCAACTCGTGCGTAAAGCAGCTTGAGGTAATCGTAAATTTCTGTAGTGGTGCCAACAGTCGATCTAGGGTTTTTGCTGCTCACCTTCTGCTGTATCGCCACAGCCGGTGGAATTCCCTTGATATATTCTACTTTCGGCTTGTCTAATTTCCCCAAGAATTGGCGGGCATAGGAACTCAGACTCTCCACATAGCGGCGTTGACCTTCTGCAAATAGGGTATCGAAGGCAAGGGAGCTTTTCCCAGACCCGCTCACTCCGGTAATAACAACTAACTGATTTCTAGGAATATCTACACTAACTTCTTTAAGGTTGTGTACCGCGGCGCGCTTAATTTCTATGAATTCGGTCATGTGTGATTGGAGTGAAACCACAAATGTAACCTTAAAATGGACCTACAGTTCCGGAGAAATCAATGATTTTGGAATAGTATTTGATTCTTTGTCTTATATTCACAGCAAATAAATGACTTGCCTATAGAGAGACTGCTACGCTAAATCCTTGATGTATGAAACTAGGAAAACTGGAAGACCACGACTTAGTGGCGCAGTACCGTAGCGGAAATGAGCAAGCCTTTGAGGTGTTGATTCGTAGACACCAAAAACGCATTTTCCTGCAGATTTATTCAAAAGTTCAAGACGCAGACGTCGCTGACGACCTGTTTCAAGAAACCTTTATTAAGATTATTCGCTCGTTGCGGAAGTCGAATTATGAAGAGAAGGGCAAGTTTCTGCCTTGGGCCATTCGCGTGGCGAACAATACTACCTTGGATCACTTCCGCCGCGAGTCACGTAAGAAGGAGTTTAGACCCAGTGGAGAATTCACGGTGTTCGATACGTACGGTGAAGTGGATCAAAGCTATGAGCAAGAGGTGATTGAAGCACAGATCAATGAGGATTTGTACAAGTTGATCAAATTCTTGCCCGAGGACCAGCGAAAAGTGTTGGAGCTTCGCATCTTTTGTAACTACAGTTTTAAAGAGATAGCAGAAGAGACTGATGTAAGTATTAACACAGCTTTGGGACGCATGCGTTATGCAGTTAGCAACATGCAGAAGTTAATGGTCAAACACAACATTAGTTTAGAATTTTAAGCATCTACATACTAAGGTGTTCAGGGCGGCGTTATACCTAAAATCACAAACGAAGCCCATGGGAAAAACTTTACCTTATGAACATCTGGAGGTAGGAGCCTCTGAAAAAAGCATCCAAAACATCTTGGCCTTCTCTAAAGCCACAAAGCAATTGAAGTTCAAGCATTCGCCACAACAACTTGGCGAACTATTCAAAAACTAAAAAAGCCCGCAATTGTGGGCTTTTTTAATACTTCTGTGGTTAATTAATTAGCAACATCTGAGAAGAATTTCAAACGCGCTAATCGCAATTCGTCTTCTTCATATTCATCGCCGAACTCTTCAGTGAGCTCCTCAATGGAACCTTCTTCACAATCTTCGGTCAAAAAATCGAACAATTCTTCAATACTGTCCTCATCGAGAATATCCTCTAGGTAGTAATCAATATTCAGTTTAGTACCGCTCGTTACGATCCGCTCCATTTCTTCTAGCAGTTGGTCCATCCTAAGACCCTTTGCTTTCGCGATATCTTCAAAAGGCAATTTGCGGTCGGTACTTTGAATGATGTACACTTTCAAAGCGCTCTTGTTTGCTACGGATTTGAATACCATATCCTGTGGGCGGTCAATGTCATTTTCCTCCACATATTTTTCGATGACCTCAACCATCTTGGCGCCGAACTTACCTGCTTTCCCTTCACCTACACCTTGGATGTTTTTCAATTCATCGAGGTTGCATGGATAAATGGTCGCCATTTCGCTCAAGGAATTTTCGCTGAATACTGCATAGGGTGGGACCCCTTTTGCATTCCCAATCTTCTTTCTGAGATCTTTGAGTATGCTAAACAGCTGCTTATCAACGGCTACTACTTTGGTAGGAGCACTTGCTGCTGAGTTAAGGACATCATAATCGAGCTCTTTTCTTACGCGGAATGCTTTAGGAAGTTTACCCGAAGCGGCTTTTTCAGTTATCTGTATGGTGCCGTAGGCATCAATGTTTTTGTAGAGGTAATGACGAATGATGCCTTGTCGAATGACTGCACGAAGGTGTACTTCGCTCTTATCTTTTTGCTTGCCCCAGGTCGGTAAGTTCATTGCGTCATTCTTCACAAGAACGGCCGAACGTTGTCCGCGTAGGATGTTGACAATCTCCGTGGTTTTGAACTTGCCGTGCGTTTCTTTCACTGCGGCAATAACATCCAGCAATTCTTCAGAGGCTTCGACCTTTTCTTTTGGATGGCGACAGTTGTCACACATTTTATCACAGTCGTCCTCGTGGAAATCCTCCCCAAAGTAGTGGAGAATGGCGCGACGACGACAGGTAGCAGCTTCAGCATACCCTGTGGCCTCTTCCAACAGTTGACGTCCTATTTCTTGCTCGCTTACATTCTTTTTGTTTAGGAACTTCTGCAGACGCTCAATATCCTTGATGTCAAAGTATGTAATACACGATCCTTCGCCTCCGTCGCGTCCTGCTCTACCGGTTTCTTGGTAGTAGCTTTCTAGGGACTTTGGCATGTCGTAATGCAATACAAAGCGAACATCCGGCTTATCGATACCCATACCAAAGGCAATGGTTGCCACAATGACGTCGCAATCTTCATTGAGGAAGGCATCTTGGTGCTTCACACGTTTACCGGCTTCCAGTCCCGCATGGTAGGGCAGGGCATTTATTCCGTTCACTTGCAGTTGCTCGGCAAGGTCCTCAACCTTTTGACGTGACAAACAATAGACGATTGCACTTTTGCCTTGGTTGGCCTGAAGCAGCTTGGTAATGTCTCTGTCGATATCGCGTTTGGGGCGTACCTCGTAATAGAGATTTGGGCGGTTAAAGCTGGATAAAAACACTTGCGGATCTTCCATCCCCAACGTTTTCATGATATCTGCTTGCACTTTCGGCGTGGCCGTTGCGGTTAATGCAATTATGGGCTTTCTCCCCAGTGCTTGTACACTTTGCTTGATGGTTCGATAATCTGGGCGGAAGTCATGGCCCCATTCTGAAATACAGTGGGCTTCGTCAATGGCAAAGAAGCTGATCTCTAAGGATTTCAGCAGTTCTATGTTGGCTGATTTGTTTAAGCTCTCAGGTGCTACGAACAACAATTTAGTGAGCCCTGATTTCAGGTCCGTATGAACCTGTTCCAATTGGCTCTTGGTCAATGAGCTGTTTAAAACGTGTGCTATACCGTCCTGTTCGCTGTGCCCGCGTATCGCATCGACCTGATTTTTCATCAGTGCAATGAGTGGACTTACAATAATGGCAGTGCCTTCACTAGCGAGGGCGGGAAGCTGGTAACAAAGGCTTTTACCTCCACCAGTAGGCATAATCACGAACGTATCCTTACCTGATGCAAGGCTTTCAATGATAGCTTTCTGGTTTCCTTTAAAATCGCTAAAACCAAAAAACTGTTTTAGGTGATGTTCCCAATGATTCGAGGACATGTGCTCTGCGATGTATTTGTTCTTCCCTAAAAGATACGGGATTTAATCAAGGATTGTGAAGGTACATCAGAATGTTTTTCGGATTTTTGACCACAATTCTGTGTTATCAACATGAGTAGCGATAAAAACAACATGAGCTTTTTGGATCACCTCGGTGAGTTGCGTTGGCATCTAATGCGCGCTTCCATAGCCATTGTGGTTTTCGCTGTGGTAGCCTTCCTTTCGAAGGAGATCATCTTTGATACTATCATTTTCGGTCCGAAACAGATGGATTTTCCGACCTACACCTTTTTCTGCTGGCTTTCTGGCTTTGTAGGGGGTAAAGTATTCTGTTTTGACGAAATGCCTTTCGAGTTATTGAATATGCGAATGAGTGGCCAATTCCAGATGCACCTTTGGGTCTCATTGGTCGCAGGAATCATCATAGCATTCCCTTACGTGTTTTGGGAAATCTGGCGCTTCATCCAACCGGGCCTTCACGAGAAAGAGCGTAAGAATTCGCGCGGCGTTATTCTGTTCACAACCGTGTTGTTTATTCTCGGCGTATTGTTTGGCTATTACATCATTGTTCCTTTAAGTGTCCAATTCTTAGGCACCTACACTGTTTCCTCAGAAATCTTTAACCGCATTGATCTCACTTCGTACATCAGTATGGTGAGTTCAGTGACATTGGCTACGGGTATTCTTTTCCAACTTCCTATTGTCGTATACTTCCTGAGTAAAATTGGCGTTGTAACACCGGAACTATTGAAAACCTACCGCAGGCATGCCATCGTGGGTATCTTGTTGCTCAGCGCAATCATTACCCCTCCCGATATTGCCTCGCAAATCTTAGTGACGCTACCCGTACTTATCTTGTACCAGATCAGTATTATGGTAAGCCGCAGAATCATTAAGAACAAGGCCAAAGTGAAGATGTCTTAAGTGAAGTTAGAAGCACAACATATCGTAAAAAAATACCGCTCGCGCACCGTGGTTAACGACGTGAGTTTTGAGGTAAATCAAGGCGAGATTGTAGGATTGCTTGGTCCAAATGGAGCAGGGAAGACCACGAGTTTCTACACCGTGGTTGGACTCATCCGACCGTTTAGCGGTCAAATCTTGCTCGACGGTACGCCCATCCAAAAGCTACCGATGTACAAGCGAGCACAGATGGGAATTGGCTATCTGGCCCAGGAGGCATCGGTATTCCGCAAACTCAGCATAGAAGATAATATCCTAGGTGTTTTGGAAATGGCGGGCTTGAGCGCGCAAGAGCGCAACGAGCGTCTTGAAGAGCTGCTCAATGAGTTCGGATTGCAGCATATCCGCAAAACTCGAGGTGATTTACTCAGTGGTGGGGAACGCCGCCGCACGGAAATCGCACGTGCTTTGGCGACCAAGCCAAAGTTCATCTTGTTGGATGAGCCGTTTGCTGGGGTAGACCCAATCGCCGTTGAAGACATTCAGATGATTGTAGCCAACTTGAAGAAGAAAAACATCGGTATTCTCATCACCGACCACAATGTTCAAGAGACTTTGGCCATCACGGATCGTACGTATTTGATGTTCGAGGGCCGTATTCTAAAAAGTGGTACCGCAGAAGAATTGGCTGCAGATGAGCAGGTAAGACGCGTTTACCTCGGTCAGAACTTCGAGCTCAGAGCTCGTAAGTAACCTTTAACCCTTTTCAGTAGTGGCGGCTTCGGTGTTCGAGGTGCGCGCCCTTCATATTCTTTCAGGATTTCGGCAAAACGTGCCAAAGCCTGATCGTAAAGCGGCAGGTCGTATTCGTTCATGCTTTCCCAAACCGCCTTGGCGGTAACTTCCTTTTTCTTACCGCCGCTGTTATGATGCTCAACAAGGGTGTTCTTCCACCCAAATTGATCGCCAAAGTAGGCGATAGATGCTGCATAATGTTCGGTGAATCCAACGGCGTCCAATCGGTCAAAATTGGTCAAAGCTTTTTCAAGTACATCTTTGTCCTTAAGGAACTCCTTTTGGTTCAAATAGCCACTCATAAATGCCGTCTGACGATTATTGCTCTGCACCAACTGGGTAAAGTCTTCAGGACTTTCAATCCCTTCCATGAGCTGTGCATGCCTATCGTTCATGCGCTTGCTGTAGTGGTTGTAGTGACTGATCGAACGCGCTATGGGTTCACGGAATAGCGTTACTACTGTGGCATTTGATTCGGCAATTACGGGACGTAAAGGGAAATGGCCGTAGATACATTTGACCTTAGGGTCATTTAGGGCGGATGCGAGCTGCTCGTCCAAATCCTTATGGCTGTAAATGGCCCTACGCTCGGTTTCCTTGTAGTTGCTTTCCAACAATAATCGCAAGGATGTCCCGGCAGTTTTTGGGATGTGGATAAAAACGAGTTTCTTTGGGTTACGCATCGGAGCCGAAAATACATGTTTCTACCCAAAATAAAGCAACCCGTTTTCATACTTGGTATGCACCGCAGTGGGACCACTATGGTGACTCGCGCCTTGGGAGCGGCTGGCGTTCATGTAGGAACCATTCTCGATCATAACTCTGAAGCACTTTATGGCATAGATATTAATGACCGCATCCTGGAAACTGCCGGTGGAAACTGGTGGTCGCCGCCTGGACTTGAATCGGTTTTAGGTGCTGCTTCCAGTTTTCAGCCAGAACTTACCGACCTAAACGTTTACGGTACGCATCTGAAACATCCTTCAGGCCGCCGCCTTTCATTAGCTCTAGCACATAGCGGACCGTGGGCGGTAAAGGACCCTCGGTTATGCTTCACCCTACCTTGGTGGCTTGCTCGCTTTCCGAAGGCGAAGGTTATCTGGGTACTCCGCGATGAAGAGGAGATCGTTCAAAGCCTGCTTCGACGCCAGCGCGTGGAAGGGGAAGCTTTTAGTGATCTTACTGAAGAAACTGCTCGCGAGCTTGTGCGTGCTTATAACGAAGCGGCTACCACAAACATCAAGAACACTGGAGTAGAAGTACGCATGGTGCAGTATAAAGATTTGGTCAGCCCGGATATCGATACTCAACGTAAGAGTTGGTTTTCCCTTTATCAGTTCTGTAAGGTCCGTCCAGGTAAGATGGAAGGCTTCGCAAGGCGAAGTCCAAAATCGGCCGCAGAGACTCCGTCAAAACCTTTAGCAGCATTGCCTACAGATGGTCCTTTGGTGAGCGTCATCGTACCTAATTACAACCATGCTGCTTTCTTGGATCAGCGATTGGAAAGCATTGCGTCACAGTCCTACGCGAATATTGAGGTGTTATTGATGGACGATTGCAGTCCAGACGATAGCCGCAGTGTGCTTGAGAAATGGGCAACAAAGGACTCCAGGATGACCACGCTGTTCAATGGAGAAAACTCTGGCAGTCCTTTCGCCCAATGGGCCAAGGGAGCCGAGTGGGCCAAAGGGAAATACCTGTGGATTGCGGAAAGCGACGATTATTGTGATACAGATATGCTCGCGCTTCACGTACAAAGCATGGAGGCCAATGAAAATGCTGTAATAGCCTACAGTCACAGCCATCTCGTAGATGAGAACGGCCAATTCTTGCGCGATTTTAAAGACGATTATGCTTTCATCTTCGGCGATACCGCCAAATGGGCCAAAGATTTCACCGTTGAAGGGAAAATTGAGGTGGCCAAACACATGGTCTTTTCCAACACCATCCCTAATGCTAGCGGGATTTTGATGCGCAAAGAAGCCTTTAACAAGGTTGGTGCTCCTGCAACCCATTGGAGATTAAATGGGGATTGGCTCTTTTACGCCAAACTCTTGCAACACGGCGATCTCGTCTTTCATGCGCGGCCGCGAAACAAATTCCGCTTTCATTCCCAAACCCAACGCAGCCGGGCCATCAGCTCCTACAATGCTTTTGATGAACTGTTAGAAATGTACACCATCTTCGAGAAGGAAAGCTTTGCACCACTCGAAACCATCAATGCCGCCCGTGGTCAAGTGGCGATGTGGTGGGCATCCAATGTATTCTCCATGGACCGCAGCGCTGAGGTTTGGCGCAACAACCGTAGATTGTATAAGGCATTTAAGAAGTATAAAAAAGGATTAGGCAGGTATTTGCTCAGAAGTGGCGGTATTAAATTATTGGGTCAATTCTTTATTTACCTCGGTCTGAAAAAGCCGGCCAAAAAACTAGCAGCTCGTCTGTTCCCGAAATCATTCTTTGCACACTAATGAGAATTTCTGTCATCATACCTGCATACAACGCTGAATCTACCCTTGCGGAATGTTTAGAAAGTGTAGTACGTCAGACTGTTCAACCTTTTGAGGTAGTCTTGGTGGACGACGGAAGTACTGACAATACTAGAAGAGTTGCAGCAAAATTTGAATCCAAGCTCACTTTAAGGATTGTGAGTCAGTCAAATTCTGGCTTGGGAAAAGCGCGGAATGCAGGGATGGCGACCGCTACAGGCGATGCTTATGCATTTCTGGATGCGGATGATATGTGGTTGCCGGGCAAGCTCGAGCAAGGGGTAAAGGCGCTTTTAAAGTATCCAAAGACCCATTGGTTTTATACGCCGATTTTGGAGTGGACACCCGATAAAGAAAATGGTACGCGTAAGAGAGCCTGTAGCCAGGTCAGTTCGCTGCGGTCCTTTTTGAGTTACAACCCGATTGTTCCTTCAACGATCATTATGCGCAGTGGTTTTGACTATGCATGGGAAAACGATAGGAACCTCCAGGAAGATGTCGGCGCGTATTTAAGAGTGCTTAGCCGCGGCGATTTTCCAAAGATGCTGCCAGAGGCGACGCTGAAGTACCGATTGGATTTCGGTATGACTGCAGATGCAGAAGGGCACGTAAATAAGGTGATGCGTGCAGTGGCTAAGGCTAAAGAGCTCGGTCACATCAGTGAGAAGGAATTTAAACTCTATGAGGTTCGTAAGGCCTATGAATTGGCCCGAACGTACAAGAAGCGCGGCGATACTGAGGCACAGAAAAAGTGGAAAACGGAAGCCTTAGAAAAGGCAAAAACTACAAGAGTACCTCTAGAACTTTGGTGGCGGTTACTGGTATTAGTCTAGCCAATACGTCACTCCAGCGGTCATAAAAGAGAACGGGTAGTCGTTCAATCCTCGCGTCCAGCCTACTTGTGTTTGGCCGAAGGACAAACTTTTACGCCATTGTAGCTCAAGTAATCTAGGCCAGTCTCCGTCCAGAAAGTATCCTGTAAAGGTGCGTAATTGAGCACTTAAAAAGGTGTTGTCTTTCTGCAGCTCTAGTTTAACATTACCAAGGAACCCGTCGTTTTGGGGGTAATCGACCCAGTGGGTCTGGTAGACTTGGAATCCAGCATCAGTGGTGAGTAATGGTTGCCAATTTCCTAAGGATGCGAAGGTTTTTTGATGCGAAAAGAAAAAGGCATAGCCTGGCGCATCGGTAAACCTCGCTTGAGGAAGCGGTCCCGCGGCTGTTTTCGTGTGAAACGTGAACCAAACCGAACCTTGTTCTTTTTGCCAAAGTCGCGTGCTGATATCGATCAAGACATCACCGGCGAGCACGCCTTCACCGTCCTGATCTCTAGAAATTCGCAAGTCTCGAACTTCTTCCGACATGCGGTAATATTCAATTGATTGATGCGTAATGTGAATTTGTGTATGGCCTCTGTCCCAATGCAGTTCGTTGTGCAGTGTTAAGAAGCTGTCGTCTTCGATGAGGCTCATTTGTGAGCTGCTCTTAAAATAGCTGCCCAAATTGCTGCGTTGAAGCGTAGGGATAGGAATGGCATTTGGGCCGAGGTAGGCATGAGAGTATTCCATGTATTGCGTCCACGGCGTCGCTCCGTCCCAATTGTGAATTTGATTCCACCAATCCATCTGGGCACTGGCACTCAGCTGAGTAAGGAGCAAGAAAAGAAGAAGAACTCGACGCATTATTCAAGGTCGGTATTTAGCTTCTCACGCAGGTAGAGCAGGTTTGGGTTCTTCTCCACCATGTGCTTGAATTTCTCCTCAGGTAGATAGAGTTTCTTCGTCTGAACGTTTTCGGCCATCTTCACTTCAAAACGAAGGGCAAAGTTGTCCAATTTTTTCCGCAACCAAGGGACCAGCTCTTTCTGTTCGTCGTTGAAGTAGCCCAGCTGGATGTTATTGTCCACGGTGATTTCCAGCGTGTTTTTATCCAAAATCTTAGGTGCTTGCGCCTGAAGCATGCTGCGAATAGCTGTCTTAACGTGGCGCTGTTTGGTGTACTCTTCGAGGGCCAATTTTAATTCGTGCTCTGTGTATACGTTCTGCGGACCCTCTGTGGCTGCTGGAATATCGCTCTCAGCCTCTCCAGCCGTCGGCTTCGTTGGCTCGTTCTCACTGGCCATTTCCTCCATCATCGCCGTAAGTGATAACCCGCCTTTTTTCTTGGCCGTGGTTCTGCGACGTCTGCCTTCTTTCGGAAGGTCAAAAGCAGCATCAGGAGAGGTTTCTGGCGGCGGTGCTACAGCTGGATTTTCTGGAATCGCTGGCTCCCCTGGCAAATTAGAATCGCTCACAGTTTCGTGCACAGGGGCAGTAGTTTGTGGAGCAGGAGCAGGAGCAGGGGGTGGTGCTTGTTGTGCTGGAGCCTCATTCGCAGCTGGCAGGGGTGCAGATTCGACTGGCGCAGGGGTTATTTCCTTGGCGGGTAGAACAGGCGCTTCACCGCGTTTTGGAAGGGCATCCGGTAAGTACTGATCCGTGCCTTCAGCTTTAGGCATTACGCTGGGTTGCGACTTTTTTTTTTCTTGCGAGATGAACTCGACGAGTTTAAGCAGACCCAATTCTACTAAAATTCTTGGCTGGCTCGATGCCTTGTACTGACCGTCTAACTCATTGAAGACTTTCAATCCGTGCAACAAGAATCGTGTTGAGGTTGCTGCGCTCTGCTCGAGGTAACGCTGTTTGATGGCTGGACCAACTTCGAGGAGTTCCACCGTTCTAGGTTCTCTAGCTACCAATAGATCTCTGAAATGTTTGGCCATTCCGACAACAAATTCGTGGCCGTTGAATCCTTTCTCTAAGACCTCATTGTACAATAGGAGCAGATCAGGATAGTTCACTCCTGCTGCGAGGTCGATCGAGCGGAAGAAGTAGTTGTAATCTAAGATGTCCAACACTTCTACGACTTGATTGTAGGTGAGCTCGCTTCCTGAGAAGCTGACCATGCGGTCGAATAAGCTCAAGGCATCGCGCAAGGCGCCGTCGGCCTTTTCTGCAATCATGTGCAGGGCTTCTGGCTCTGCTTTTACACCTTCTTTTTCGGCTACAAAAGCGAGGTGTCCTGCAATATCATCCACCGTGATGCGCTTGAAGTCAAAAATCTGACAACGCGACAAAATGGTTGGGATGATCTTGTGCTTCTCTGTAGTCGCTAGAATGAAGATGGCATGCGCTGGCGGTTCTTCCAGTGTCTTCAAAAAGGCGTTGAAGGCCTGCTGAGAGAGCATGTGCACCTCATCAATAATATAGACCTTAAATTTTCCGGTTTGTGGAGCGAATCGAACTTGATCAATCAAACGGCGGATATCATCCACAGAATTGTTTGATGCGGCATCCAATTCAAAGATGTTTAATGCCAATTCTTCTTCGGTCAAATTCGCATCGCCATTGATGACTTTCGCAAGAATACGGGCACATGTTGTTTTTCCAACGCCACGTGGACCGCAGAATAGTAGGGCCTGCGCCAAATGATCACTGGCCACACTTTTAAGCAGTGTGTCGGTGATGTGACCCTGTCCAACCACCGACTCAAAGGCCTGAGGTCTGTATTTTCTTGCTGATACAATGAATTGCTCCATACCACAAATATAAGCGACCTTTGCACCTATAAAATGTCCGCAGAAAAAAAGGCTGCAAACACGTTGCTAACATTAGTTGGAACAAAAGGAAAAGTCTCGTACATTTGCACTCCTTAAATTTTAAGTTCAATTAATTATGAATCAGTACGAAACCGTTTTCATTTTGAATCCCGTTTTATCTGAAGATCAGGTAAAGGAAGCGGTAGATAAGTACGTGTCATTCTTGAAAGAGAGAGGCGCGAGCATTATCAACAAAGAAAATTGGGGCCTCAAGAAGATGGCTTACCCAATCCAAAAGAAAAAAAGTGGCTTTTACCACTTTGTAGAATACACAGCTCCTGGTGAGGCGATTGCTCCGCTAGAAGTTGAGTTTAAGCGTGACGAGCGTATTATGCGCTTTTTGACAGTAAGAATGGATAAATATGGTATCGAATACGCTGCAAAGCGTCGTGCCAGAGTTAACGCTTAAAAGAAGAAATTATGGCAACTAGAGGAAATAAAGGCACGAGAGGAAAAGGAGATGTTCGCTACCTACAGCCTATCAACGTAGAAAGCGGCAACCAACAGAAATACTGTCGTTTTAAGAAATCCGGTATTAAATATATCGACTACAAGGATCCAGATTACTTGTTGCGTTTTGTAAACCCACAAGGTAAAATCTTACCACGTCGTTTGACCGGTACTTCATTGAAATACCAAAGAAAATTATCTACAGCTATCAAGCGTGCTCGTCACATTGCATTGATGCCTTACGTAGCTGATAACCTTAAATAATTCAGTACCATGGAAATCATTCTAAAGAAAGACGTAGAAAACTTAGGTTTTGCTGATGACGTGGTAACTGTAAAAGACGGTTACGGTCGTAACTTCTTGATCCCAAAAGGATTAGGAGTATTGGCAACAGAGAGCGCGAAGAAAGTATTGGCTGAGAACTTGCGTCAACGTGCGCACAAAGAAGCTCAAGCTATCGCTGATGCAAAAGCAACTGCTGAAAAATTGGCTGGTGTTGAGTTGAAGATGACTGCTAAAGTAGGTACGGGTAACAAGCTCTTCGGTGCGGTTACTAACCAAAACGTAGCAGACGAACTAGCGAAGGCTGGTGTTACCCTTGAGAAGAAATTCATCCAAATCGTTGGTGGTTCTATCAAGGCACTTGGTCACTACACTGCTGCAGTGCGTTTGCACCGTGAAGTTGTAGTAAACTTTGAATTTGACGTTGTGGCGGAAGCTTAAACGACAATCCTATATCGCGAATGCGTGAAGCCGTCCCTCGGGACGGCTTTTTTTATACTTTAACCACCATGAAAAAGAAGACGAAAGCCGTCGACAAGAAGGTCATACCGTACCTAAGTGCGGGAATGATGATAGGTCTCCTTATTGGTTCACTTACAGACAACATAGGATTGTGGCTGTCTCTTGGTTTAGCAATAGGGGCGAGCGTAGGATACGCTCAAGTAGAAAAGAAATAACCTACTCGTAGCGCAGCGCCTCCACGGGATCGAGGTCTGCGGCCTTTGTTGCCGGATACCATCCTGCTGCAACACCGACCAAAACAGATATTATAAAGGCCACAATGATCCAGAGCCAAGGAATAAAGAAGAACCCACCAATCTGGTTCGCTACGACATTTCCTATGATAATCCCGAACACAATACCTGCCCAGCCACCGATCTGCGTAATCATTACGGCCTCGGAAAGGAACTGAGAACTAATGGCCCTTTTAGTTGCTCCAATGGCCTTGCGAGTACCGATCTCTCTGGTACGCTCGGTAACACTTACAAGCATAATGTTCATCAAGGCAATGGACGCACCCAGCAGAGTAATAGAGCCAATGATAAAGGCACCGGTGGTCACCATGTTTAAATTGTCAATTAAACTCTTCGCGACGCTATCACTACGTGTGATGCTAAAGTTGTCGCGTTCTTTTGGGACCAATTTTCTAACGCTACGCATCAAAGCCATACATTGTCCCTGCACGGCGTCTAGGGTTTCAGCACTCGGTGCATTGACACTCAAGGTGTAGTTTGGCGAACCGCCTGAGAAATTTGCACGTGCATAGTTTAATGTAACCCAAGCACCGCGGTCTCCAGAGAACAGACCTGACGATCCTTTTTCAGCAAGGCTACCGATGACCAAATACGGTTTCCCTTGAATGCGAATGGTATTACCTGCTGCCGGATTGTCCCCAAACAAATCCTGCTTTGTTTCACTGCCTAATATGGTGTAGTTGCGTCCAGAATACACATCGTCCAAGGTGAAATTTCTCCCTTCTGCAAGGTCGAACCCACCGGTGTACATGTAATTTTCGTCCGTTGCTGTAATCAAAGTATTTGGGTTGGTGCTCACATTCTGGTAGGAAAGCTTAGCAGTCCCCGATGCGATATAGGTCAGGGATGTTTTTGCCCCAGGATAATCCATACGCTCTTTAAAGCGCAACGCTTCGCGGTAGGTAATTTGAGGGTTTTGTCGGTAATCGGCATTTCCCACAAAAAATCCGCCCTGTGAATTTCTAATGGTCAATGTATTGGCACCCAAGGAGGTAAAGTTACTCTCAAGGCTTTGTTTCAATGCGTCTGTTGCACTTAAAATACCGACCAGGGCCATGATGCCGAAAGAGATAATAAGCGACGTCAAGATGGTCCGTAGCGGGGAAGCTTTGATTGCTGACCAAGCCAGGGAAGTGGTTTCTTTGAAATTCTTTAGTCGCATAGGGGTGGTGCTTAGGGCGTAAGCCAAATTTAGCAATTACTTTTACGCTGTGGCAGTGAATCCGAAACATACACTTGGTTTTTTGGCAGGCGGGTACAGAAATGTGGCTGCACTCAAGGGGATTGAACTGCCCAGTCTTAACGAACGGCCATTGTATGATAGCATGCTCATTGGATGGGATGCAGCCGATTGGAACAGTATTTATCCGCTGTTGCAACAGGGCAAGATGCCTGCGCTGGCGGAACTCTTGAGCGCTGGAGTTCATGCAAATTTGGCCACTATTGATCCACCCATCTCTCCGATGCTATGGACGTCAATAGCCACTTCTACGTGGCCGTCGGCACACGGTATTCATGGATTTACAGAAATGCACGAAGGGGGTATTCGCGCCGTTCGTGGCTCGTCCATCCAAATACCTACCTACTTTGACTATCTCGAAAAGCAAGGAGTTCCGGCTACAAGCGTAGCGTGGTGGCCGTCGCACCCGGCTAAAGAAAGTACATTGGGCGCTATACGCGTCTCTAACTTAGCCGTTAGTGAAGACTTACGCTGGCTACAGGACGGGGTGGTCCCAAAAGAGCATCATGGACTCTTGTCTTCGCTATTGTTAAAGCCTGAAGAAATTCCTGCGACCGCTATAGCGCAATTCTTCCCTGACATGGAATTGGACAGCAAAGATGATGTAGTACGCAGTGTGCTGAAGATTACTACGCATGCATTGAACGTTCAACTGTTGGCTACGTTTGCGCTGGATTACGGTGCAGGAGGTCATGCAAGCATATATTTTGATGCTCTTGATCATTACAAGCATCTCGGGATGAAATATGCTCCTCCGCAGCTAAATGGGGTGAGTGACGAAGACTTTGCGCGTTATCAGCACCTTGTGGAAAGTGCGTACCGTTTGCACGATTTGTGTTTAGGTACACTCATGGGCCAATTGGACCCCAATGGCACCGCGTTACTTATTAGCGATCATGGCTTTGTTTCTGGTAAGGATCGAAGTATCGCTTTGCCAGAGCATGCTGGTGCACCAGCATTAGAACATAATTTCCATGGGGTATTTGCAGCCAAAGGCCCGCTCTTTACCGACGACTTGAACTGGAAAGGCTTGAATTTATTAGATGTTGCACCGATTGTTTTGGCTGCGCATGGGTTAAAAGCACCGAAGACCATGGAGGGTAGGGTGCCTGTGCCGTTCGCGGGAAAACAAGTCTTTCCGTTGAAACATGGAGAGAAGCAACTACGTCAAGAAGACTTTTCTGCCGACGAGCAATTGTTACGGTCCTTGGTGGACTTGGGGTACTTGGACGAAAACCAATTGGTCAGTGAAGAAGGGAGGCTGCAAGAGAATCGCTATTACCTTGCTCGGAGTCTGCGCGCCGAAAAACGTCTGTCCGAGGCATGGCAGGTTATAGAGCCACTCACAGATCGCGTCGAAGTGCCAGAGCGCTATCTGCAGTTAGCTGCCTCTGTGCTGGCCGATGCCGGCAACTATAATGCCTTAGAAAAGATTGTGAACAAGGCAGATGCGCCGGAAAATCTGATCTGGTCGTATTATCAGGCCTTACTCACCTTGAAGGCTACAGGTACTGTTGAACTTCCACACGGATTGACCAGCACTTCCCATGAGAGTGTTGTGGTCTTGTGGGGTCAATTGCTCTTGAAAGCTGGGAATTTGGACGAATTGACCGAGCTCTTAGATAATGAGCACCACAGGGGTGTGGATATATGGAACCTGCGTGCACGAACTTTCTTGCTACTGCAAAAGTGGGACGATGCGCTAGATGCTGCTTTGGAGAGTTTGAACTTGCTGTTCTACCAACCGGCCTTACACGGTCTGGCTGCGCTTTGTTTTGCCAAATTAGGCATGATGGAGGAAGCCGGGACGGCGAAGGCCCTGCAGATGAAATTGTTAGAGGTCGAAGAGAAGGAGCCGTTGTTTATTGTCACTGGTCCACCGCGCAGTGGTACTTCTTTAGCGATGCAATTGCTTGAGGCTTGTGGCATTCCTGCGGTATCGGATGGCGTGCGAAGTGAAGACGAGCACAATGCCAAAGGGTATTATGAGCACGAAAAAGTCCGCCAGTGGGAACTCGATGCGCAGTGGTTGGAGGAGCAGCGCGGTAAAGTCATCAAGATTGTGGAACCGCTATTGCGGCAAGCGCCACTGCCTAAGGGGCGAAAAGTGGTGGTTCGCATGCACAGAGATCTCGATGCGGTCCTTCAAAGTCAGCGGAGAATGAAAGGGAATGCGCAGGTTTCGCTAGGCTGGCGAGAAAAGATGAATTGGTCCGAAGAATTTGAGAAGACGGGGTTGGTATTGGAATTGGACCCGTATACTGAAATCATTGATCTGTCTTTTGAGTCCTTGCTCCAAGCGGTAGAATCAGGAGAGATTTCGAGCGAGGTTGAGCAAGCCTTAGAAGCACTCAGTTCAGCGGTGAATAAGAAGGTTGATATTTCGTTGTTAAAGACTGTTATTTCCCCACAGCTCAGGCGCTTTTAAGCTATATTTGCCGACATGAACAACAAATCCAAGAAAATTTCATCGTACTTAGGCGCTGCTGCTGCAGTCCTTGGAGCGAATTCTGCACAAGCACAATTGCTGTATACAGATATCGACGACACTACTGTTGTGGATGGCATTTTTGAATTGGATCTAGATGGGGATACCATCGTTGACTTCACTATCGAGCACGTATTAAATGGTGGCCAATTAGGCAATGTAACTTCCATCCTTCTGCGCCCTGGCGACAGTATTGAAGGAAACCTTGCCTTGGGTGCTGCTGCGAATAGTTTCAACTATGTAGCCAATGCAGTTCCTGGAACAGTGTTGAACCCTAGTGCCGGATTCTCTGGCATCAACAACTCATTGAAAGTAGGGTACATGGCGTTTTTGGTGGACGGTGTTGCTTATCCGAATTCCAACTGGGCAGGTCCAGTAACGGACGGTTACCTTGGACTACGCATTTTGAAAGACGATAGTGCATGTTTCGGATGGCTGCGTATGGATGTTGCCGACAGTGCGAAAAGCTTCACCATTAAGGACTGGAGCTTTAACCCAGAGAAAGACACTTCCTTTACTGTTGCTTTTGAACTACTTGATGTCATGGACCGCGTGTTGCGTAACCTTCGCGTTGCTCAGGACGGTCACACTATGGATGTAAGTACAGATTCACCAATTGGTTTACGCATCTTCGATATGCAAGGCAAGGAGCTGTACAATTCTGATCCTAAGGCTTCTCACCACCTAAGTACGTTGGGGTGGAGTACCGGAATTCACGTATTGCGCGTTGAAGGCGAAAATTGGCACTACAATTTGAAAGTGCTAATTCCTTAATTCGGAATTAATACCTCTTTATTTTCCCGATTCCTCATTTCTAAGCACCTCTTTTTGAGATTCTTTCAGGAATAGTTTCTGGCTATTACATCTTAGCCAAAACTCATGCTGAACGAGTCTATTTATGTAGTAAATTCGTGCCACTAACGCGAAAAACAACTCTGATATGACATTCGATATCGACATGATTCGCAAAGTGTATGAGCGCTATCCTGAGCGCATTGCTGCTGCTCGTGAAGCAGTGGGCAAGCCACTTACACTTTCTGAGAAAATTTTATATGCTCACCTTTGGGACGGAGCAGCAAAGGAAGCGCACCAGCGCGGTGCTAGCTATGTAGATTTCGCCCCTGACCGTGTAGCGATGCAAGATGCAACTGCCCAGATGGCCTTGTTGCAATTCATGCAAGCAGGTAAAGACAAAGTAGCAGTTCCTTCTACGGCTCACGCGGATCACTTGATCCAAGCTAGAATAGGTGCAGACAAAGATTTGCAAGACGGAATCAATAAGAATAACGAAGTATTCAACTTCCTTTCTTCAGTATGTAACAAATACGGCATTGGTTTCTGGAAGCCAGGTGCTGGTATTATCCACCAGGTAGTTCTTGAGAACTATGCCTTCCCAGGCGGTATGATGATCGGTACCGATTCTCATACAGTAAACGCTGGGGGTCTAGGTATGGTCGCTATCGGTGTAGGTGGTGCGGATGCTGTAGATGTAATGGCAGGTATGCCGTGGGAGTTGAAATTCCCGAAACTCATTGGTGTGAAGCTAACCGGTCGTTTAAACGGTTGGACTGCGCCTAAGGATGTCATCTTGAAGGTGGCAGGTATCCTTACAGTGAAAGGCGGTACTGGCGCAATAGTTGAGTACTTCGGTGAGGGTGCAGAGAGTTTGAGCGCTACAGGTAAAGGTACCATCTGTAACATGGGTGCTGAGATCGGTGCAACGACCTCTACATTCGGTTACGACGACAGCATGCGTCGCTATTTGGCAGCTACTGGTCGTCAGGATGTAGTAGATGCTGCTGATGCAGTAGCTGAGCACTTGACAGGTGATGCTGAGGTGTACGCAAACCCAGAGCAGTACTTCGACCAAGTGATTGAAATCAACCTAGACGAATTAACGCCGCATTTGAACGGACCGTTTACTCCAGATCTCGCTACACCAGTTGCTGAGATGAAAGAGAAAGCTGCAGCAAACGATTGGCCAACGGACATTGAGTGGGCATTGATCGGTTCTTGTACCAACTCTTCGTACGAAGATTTGACGCGTGCTGCTTCTATCGTTGCTGATGCAGTAGAGAAAGGCATTGCTCCAAAGGCGATCTTGGGTATCAACCCAGGTTCTGAGCAAGTGCGTTACACTGCAGAGCGTGACGGTTTGATAGATACGTTCAACAAACTAGAGGGAACAAGAATCTTTACGAACGCTTGTGGTCCGTGTATCGGACAGTGGGCGCGTGAAGGTGCTGAGAAGCAAGAGAAAAACTCTATCGTTCACTCGTTCAACAGAAACTTCGCGAAGCGTGCTGACGGTAACCCGAACACACACGCCTTCGTTACTTCACCAGAAATGGTTGCGGCTATCGCAATCTCTGGTAAACTAGATTTCAACCCGGTTACAGATACATTGACCAACGCAAATGGCGAAGAGGTGAAATTGGCAGAGCCAACAGGTCACGAATTGCCATCGGCTGGTTTTGCAGTAGAAGACAACGGTTATCAAGCTCCTGCAGCTGACGGATCAGGTATAGAAGTAGTTGTGAGTCCAGACTCACAGCGTCTACAACTATTGAGCCCATTCGCTCCATGGGACGGTGCTAACATTGAAGGTGCGAAGTTATTGATCAAGGCCTTTGGAAAGTGTACCACGGATCACATCTCTATGGCCGGTCCATGGTTGCGTTACCGCGGTCACCTAGATAACATTTCGAACAACTGTTTGATTGGTGCGGTGAATGCCTATACGCAAGAGACCAACGCTGTAACGAACCAATTGGACGGTTCAGTAGATGAGGTACCTAACGTAGCTCGTGCATACAAGGCAGCGGGTGTTCCTTCCATTGTTGTGGGTGATCACAACTACGGTGAAGGTTCTTCTCGTGAGCACGCAGCAATGGAGCCACGTCACCTAGGCGTTCGCGCGGTGATCGTGAAGTCATTTGCTCGTATCCACGAAACAAACTTGAAAAAGCAGGGTATGTTGGGTCTGACCTTTGATAACGAAGCTGATTACGATTTGATCCAAGTGGACGATACGTTCAACTTTACGGATCTTGCATCGTTCGCCCCAGGCAAGCAGTTGACACTTGAGGTTGTTCACGCTGACGGTTCTACAGATACCATCAAGCTGAATCACACGTACAATGCACAGCAGATTGAGTGGTTTAAGGCAGGTTCTGCGTTGAACTTAATTAAAGCACAGAACGCTTAAAACGAAGCGGACTGCATACTAAAAAGCCCGGCGCACTGCGCCGGGCTTTTTTAATTGCTCTTTATTGTATCGGTAAGTCAATTATTTACCATTCATTAAATAACCTACGCGCAGCGTGAAGCTAAAGGTATAAGGTGAGCCCATTTGAGGCCCAGCACCGCCTAAGAATCCGTAGTTAGAAGGATTCCAGGAATCTTTAGTAGTAAACCCGTAACCAATACCTGCGGCATAGTCTAAGACGAATTGGTCAGCGAAAACCAACTGGTTTCCAAAGTCCATCTGTAGAGAACCTGCTACGGCTGTTTCACGTGTAGAAGGGTACATGAAAGTCACCGGATCTGGTGGGTGATCGTAATCTATTTTATCGTAGTTGTACGTCGTTACAAATAGGTTGGGTTTTACGTAGGTACCTCTCATGATGTGGCCGAAGCGCATACGCTGCATATAGAAGTTTGGACTACGCTTGAACTTGTAACCCATATTGATTGCACCGCCCATAGCGTTTTCGGCGTCGTTCCATCCGTTTTGGTTTTCATAACCTGCACCGATGAAAATGAATCCAGCTTCCCAAGAAGTAGATGGGGTTACCGCTTGTTCGTAGGTCAAAAAGGTGTAATTAGCACTAAATCCAGCAACGTCAATCTTTAGAGCTCGGTCACGTTGTCCCGCATAAACACGGGCGTCGTCGATCATCTGTTGGCTAAAGTCCATCACTCGTCCGCTTTCAAAAACTACTTTTTGCAAGTAGTCTTTTTCAATGGTGAAGATGACAGAGTTCACTGGGGAACCAAATTCACGGTACTTGATGAAGTCCGGAGTTACCTCCATGATGGTCACTTCATCAATGGTTTTGTCCTTGTAGATGAGCATGTCCTGCGACTTAGCCGTAATGCCAGCGCCTAGAACGAACAATGCGAGAAGAAACTTTTTCATTTTGTCTTGGTAGTTATTTGCCCAAGTTAATCAATTATTGTGCCTCAACCTTTCGTATTTTGAGACCATATGAAATTTAACAAGATTCAGCGCAGCTGGGCCATGTACGATTGGGCCAATTCAGTGTACTCATTAGTCATTAGTACTGTACTGCTTCCCATCTATTACGAGGCGGTAACCAAGGAAAATGACGCTCGTGTGGTTTTTTTAGGCTCTGAATGGGAGAACACGGTGATCTACAATTATGTGATCGCCGCATCTTTTTTAACTATAAGTATACTAAGCCCGTATCTAGGGGCGATGGCGGATAAAACTGGCCGCAGGAAGGTCTTCATGAACACTTTTATGATCACCGGGGGTGTGAGTACCATGTTTATGTATTACTTCACTTCTAGTAATCCTGGCCTCGCACTAGTGCTTGCCTTTTTTGCTAGTCTAGGATTCACGGGGTCCTTTGTCTTTTACAATTCTTACCTACCCATCATAGCGCCAAAAGATATGCAGGATAGATTATCCGCTCGTGGATTCTCCTTGGGCTACTTAGGGAGTGGTTTGCTGCTCATTTTCTGTTTGGCCCTAGTTCAGATGCCAGAAACCTTTGGATTGTCCGATGCGGGTATAGCTACACGAGTTTCTTTTCTAATCACCGGTATATGGTGGTTGGGTTTTGGATTGCCTGCCATTGGCCGTTTGCCCAAAGACGAAGTGAAGGACTACTTTGAATCTAAGTTGTTTTGGTCTTCTTGGAAAGAACTATTGGTAGTTCTCAAGGAATTGGGAGAATTGCCGGCGTTGCGTAGATTTTTGAGCGGTTTTTTTTGGTATTCGACCGGGATGCAGACCATCATTCTTTTGGCAGCAGTTTTTGGTTCCAAAGTACTAGGATTAGAAAGCAGCCAATTGATTGTTACTATCCTTATTATCCAATTCGTAGCCATCGCCGGTGCAGCTGTTTTTGCACGATTGAGCGAACGCACTTCCAATACCTTCGCTATCATCATAGGCGTAGCGATCTGGATGGTCATTTGTTTCGGAGCCTATTTTGTACAAACAGCAAACCAGTTCTATGCCGTTGGTATGGGACTTGGATTTGTGATGGGTGCGGTACAAAGCCTTTCGAGAAGTACCTACAGTAAGATGCTTCCTAAGACGGAAGACCACAGCACGTACTTCAGCTTTTACGACGTGATGGAAAAACTCGCCACAACGGTTGGGATGTTTTCCATTGGTATTTTAGAATGGTTGACAGGAGACTTGAGAAACAGCGCCTTGGCTTTGTCGCTATTCTTCGCTATTGGACTGGTTCAGATTCTCCGACTGCAGTCCTTTTACAAGAAATCCGCCACTGAAGCGGTATAGGAGTTCTCCAAAGAATTCGTCCTCTTCAACACCGTCAAACTTTGCTTTGAAGGTTGCAGAACCTGCTTTGGGCCACTTTGCTTGGTCCTCAGTACTGCGGGTAATAATTACCCCACCGATAAGCTCAACACTTTGGCTTTCGGAGGCGATAATCTCGCCCGAAATTTCCGCAACATCACCAGGTATTAAATTTTCCATTCCCACAGCCACCTCTAGTCCTTGTGAATCGAGAGTTAAGCTAGCCTCACGCTCTAATGCGGTTTCAGGCGTTCGGAAGTATTCATAGATTCCAAAAAAAACGGCTGCCAAAAGGACAACCGTTACTGATAGAAATATTTTTTTCATCATGAGTTATCAGCGCATCTGTCCGATGTAGTTGCTTGGCGTAATGGCCTTAAGTTCATCTTTAATGCGGTCGGTTACCTCTAAGGTATCAATAAATGCTGAGATGCTTTCAGCAGTTATAGCACTATTTGTTCGGGTCAATTCCTTCAACGCTTCATAAGGCTTAGGATAGCCTTCACGACGAAGGATGTTCTGGATGGCCTCAGCCACTACAGCCCAGTTGGCCTCTAAATCTGCCGCAATCTTGCCTTGATTAACCAGTAGTTTGCCCAAGCCTTTGTTCATGCTCGCTATAGCAATCATTAGGTGGCCGTAAGGCACACCGACGTTACGTAATACCGTAGAGTCGGTAAGATCACGTTGCAAGCGAGAAATAGGCAATTTTGCAGCTAAGTGCTCCAACAACGCATTGGCTAGGCCAAGGTTTCCTTCTGCATTTTCAAAATCAATTGGGTTTACCTTGTGCGGCATCGCTGATGAGCCCACTTCACCTTTCTTGATTTTCTGCTTGAAGTAATCCATGCTTACGTACGTCCAAACATCGCGGCAGAAGTCAATAAAGATGTTATTGATGCGCTTCATTGCGTCGAACTGTGCAGCGAGGTTGTCGTAATGCTCTATCTGTGTGGTTGGGTAGCTGCGCGACAAGCCCAAATAGTTGGCTACGAAGTTATCGCCCCAACTGTGCCAATCGCCATTTGGATACGCCACTGTATGTGCGTTGAAATTCCCTGTAGCACCACCAAATTTTGCGCTGTGCGGTACTGCTTTGAGTTGCTCAAGCTGTGCGCGCAAGCGGGCAGTGAATACTTTAAATTCTTTTCCTAATGTCGTAGGAGAGGCCGGCTGGCCATGTGTACGTGCTAAAAGCGGAATGTGGTCCCAAGCGCTAGCACTAGCATCAATAGCATCGATTAGCGCTTGAAGCTGTGGGTAGATAAGTTCGTTCAATGCGTCCTTAATACTTAGCGGCACTGAGGTGTTATTGATGTCTTGAGAGGTCAATCCGAAGTGGATAAACTCTTGGAATTGGCTCAAACCTAATCCTTCGAACTTCTCTTTGATAAAGTATTCCACGGCTTTCACATCGTGGTTGGTTACCTTCTCTATGTCCTTGATTTTCTGGGCATCTTCAGTTTGGAAGTTGCGGTAGATGTCTCGAAGTGGTTCAAACAAATCTGAATCTACTCCTGATAGCTGCTCAACACCGGTCTCACAAAGGGCTATAAAGTATTCAATTTCCACGCGAACGCGGTATTTAATCAAAGCGAACTCTGAAAAATAATGGGTTAACTCTGCAGTTTTTGAAGCATAGCGACCATCCACTGGAGTGATGGCATGTAAAGCAGTAGACATATATTTCTTCGTTAAAGCGCAAAATTAGCGCAGTTGCCCTCGTTTTCCTAATTCTATCACTTCGAGGTTCTCCACTTTTCCACGGGTATTCGGGTGGTTTTGAACAATATCGAAGCGCAGCATGGTTCTAACTTTATGAAATCCGTGGTGTCCGAAAGCACCGGGATTCATATGTAAACAATCAATTTTAGGGTCATTGACCACCTTGAGAATGTGACTGTGACCACATATAAACAGGTCTGGTTTTTCCTTGCGAATGGATTCTCTGGTGCGCATGTTGTACTTCGGTGGATAGCCCCCGATATGGGTCATCCATACCTTAACGCCGTTCAGGAAGAACTTCTGATGCTCTGGGTATCGTGCGCGCATGGTGTGGTCGTCGATGTTGCCATATACTGCTACGACCGGTTTGCCCGTGGCCTCCAAGGCATCCATACTTTCGTGCGATCCTATATCCCCGGCATGCCAGATCATATCAACCTGACTACAAAAATCAAGCACACGGTCGTCCATATGACTGTGATTGTCAGAGAGCAACAAGATTTTTGTCCTTTTTTCCTGCACAAGCGTACCTTTGGCGTATCAACGAGTACCAAAAGTAATGAGAACACTGCTGAGATTGGCCTTTGACGGCGCCCCATTTTGTGGATGGCAAATACAGCCAAGCGACCGCACGGCTCAGGGCGATCTCGACGATGCGCTTTCGAAGCTCTTAAATCAGCCTGTTTCTACTATGGGTGCAGGCCGCACGGATACCGGTGTTCATGCCAAGGAGATGTATGTTCACTTTGACTGGAAACCGGAATTGGCCACAAATGTTAAAGATTTGGATCACTTAGTGCACCGATTAAACCGATTCTTAGATCCGGCGATCCGCATTTTTGAAGCTCGTGAAGTAGCCAGTGATTGGCATGCTCGTTTTGACGCAGTCTCCCGCAGTTACGAATATTACATGTGCGACAACGGTTCGCCTTTCCACAGAGATGCGGCATGGATGGTGGATAAGATGCCTGATGTAGAAAAGATGAATGCCGCTGCAGCACTTCTGCTTCAAGAAGACGACTTTGCCAGTTTTTGCAAGAGCGGTTCTGATAACAAAACCACTCTTTGTAATGTCACCGAAGCAAAGTGGGTGCAACACTGTGATCTGTGGATCTTTCACATTACCGCAGACCGTTTCTTGAGAAACATGGTGCGCGCAATAGTGGGCTCCATGTATGAAGTTGGACGCGGAAAATGGACAGTAGGAGACTTTCAGAGTAGGCTTAAGCAAAAAAATCGTGGTGCAATGGGAACCAGTGCCCCCGCTCATGGCTTATATCTATCTAACGTAACCTATAATAACCTCTAACATGTCTCAAGTCGGCGGAAAAGCATTTGACTTTAAGCTCTTTCTAAAGGTGATGGCCTATGCCAGACCCTATAGAGCGCTTTTTATTTTCGCTATTTTTTTGACCATAGCCTTGGGTGGGTTAGGGACGGCTCGCCCCATCCTCATTCGCAGCGTTATTGATGATGCAATATTGATTAACGATGCGCCAGAGCTCATACGCTTGATGCTCTTATTGGTCTCTTTACTGGCGATTGAAGCTCTTGGCCAATTCGGTTTCATGTATGCCGCCAATTGGCTCGGACAAAGCATTATTAAGGACATCCGAATAGAACTCTACGACAAGCTTCAGACGTTTCGTTTGGGATTTTACGACCGTACACCCATCGGTCAACTTGTAACTAGAGTAGTTTCCGATATTGAAACCATATCACAAATTTTCTCCCAAGGCATTCTGGTAATCTTCGGTGATTTGTTCCGCATTTTAGTGATGCTTGGAGCCATGTTCTTCTTCTTTAATCCAGTTTTGGTGCTGGTAAGCTTAAGTGTAATACCTGTACTCTTTGTAGCCACCCGCTGGTTTCAACGTGGAATTAAAGGGGCCTTTCAAAAAGTACGTACAGAGGTAAGTAATCTCAATACCTTCGTTCAAGAGCACTTAAGTGGTATGTCCATCGTTCAAGCCTTTGGTCGTGAGGACCAGGAGTTGGATAAATTCAAGGAAATCAACGACCGTCATCGCAAGGCAAACATTGAAAGTATTCTCTACTACGCCCTGTTCTTTCCAATCATCGAGGTCCTTAGCGCAATGTCTATTGGTTTGGCAGTTTGGTACGGCGGTATGAATGCTGCAACCGGCGGTACTGTAACGGTCGGAGAACTTACGGCAATCATCATTTTTATAGGGATGCTCTTTAGACCACTTCGTCAACTGGCTGACCGATTCAACACCTTGCAGATGGGTATGGTTGCCTCGGAACGTGTCCTTAAGCTGCTCGATAGCAATCATGAAATTGAGCCCAACGGTACTCACGAAATAACCGACCTACAGGGTGAAATCGCCTTTAAAAAAGTCCATTTTAGCTACAATCCGGACGAGCCTATCCTTAAAGATGTAAGCTTTGAGGTAGCAAAGGGAGAGACTGTCGCTATAGTGGGTGCCACTGGAGCAGGGAAGAGTACCATTATCTCCGCGCTGATGGGCTTCTATCCGTACAGCGATGGATCAATCACCATAGACGGTATCGAGCTGAATAAAATTAATGTTCATGCCCTTCGTGAGCAGCTTGCCTTGGTTCTTCAAGATGTCTTCTTATTTTCGGATACTGTGCGCGCTAATATCGTTCTTGGCGACGAGCGAATTTCTGACGAGGTGCTACTCAAGGCAGCTGAAGCCATCGGTATATCAGAATTTATTGAAGAGCTCCCCGAAGGATTAGATTACAATGTCCAGGAGCGAGGCGGTGTACTTTCTGCAGGCCAGCGTCAGCTTCTTGCCTTTTTGCGCGCTTATGTAACCAATCCAAAAGTGCTTATTCTCGATGAGGCCACTTCGAGTATTGATTCTCATACCGAAGAACTCATCCAACGCGCATTAATAGCGTTAACTAAGGATAGAACCTCAGTGATCATCGCCCACAGACTGTCCACCATACAGCACGCAGATCGCATCATTGTATTAGACAAGGGCCAGGTGATTGAAACGGGCAACCACAGCGAACTCTTAGCGAAAGAAGGTGCTTACTTCAATCTTTACGAAAAGCAATTTACCAGCGAGGTTTAGAAAAAATACCACACAAAAAAGGCCGCCCATTGGGCGGCCTTTTTTTAGAATTTCTATTCTTAGCCGTTCATTGAAATCAAGAATTCTGCATTGTCCTTCGTTTGACGCATACGGTCGTTTAGGAACTCCATGGCCTCGATAGGGGTCATATCTGCCAAATATTTTCTCATGATCCACATGCGTTGCAGTACATCTGGTGCCAAGAGAAGGTCTTCCTTACGTGTGCCACTTTCAATCAAGTTGATCGCTGGCCAGATACGGCGGTTAGCAATACGACGATCCAACTGCATCTCCATATTACCTGTTCCTTTAAATTCTTCGAAGATCACTTCGTCCATTTTCGAACCGGTATCGATCAGAGCTGTAGCAAGGATGGTCAATGAACCGCCTCCTTCGATGTTACGCGCAGCACCAAAGAAGCGCTTTGGCTTTTGCAGCGCGTTGGCATCCACACCACCTGAAAGAATCTTCCCTGAGGCAGGGCTTACGGTATTGTAAGCACGAGCAAGGCGTGTAATAGAATCGAGCATGATAATCACATCATGACCACATTCGGTCATGCGCTTTGCTTTTTCTAAGACGATGTTGGCCACCTTAACGTGACGGTCTGCAGGCTCATCAAACGTAGAAGCTACAACCTCCGCATTTACGCTGCGTGACATGTCGGTTACTTCTTCCGGACGTTCGTCGATTAGAAGTACAATCATATAAGCCTCTGGGTGGTTCGCTGCAATGGCGTTGGCCACCTCTTTCATCAACGTAGTTTTACCGGTCTTTGGTTGAGCTACGAGTAGACCACGCTGTCCTTTTCCGATAGGAGAGAAGAGGTCAATAATGCGCGTGGAAGTTGAGGATTGACGTGAAGTAATGTCAAATTTTTCATTTGGGAACAGAGGAGTCAAATGCTCGAAGGCTACACGATCCCTTACAAACTCAGGGCTACGGCCGTTAATGCTGTTCACCTTCACGAGCGGGAAGTACTTTTCGCCTTCACGTGGAGGGCGAACTTCTCCGCTTACGGTATCGCCCGTTTTCAGACCCATACTTCGGATCTGGTTTTGGCTCACATAAATATCGTCTGGAGAGTTCAGGTAATTGTAATCTGAACTCCTCAAGAATCCATAGCCGTCGGGCATGATCTCTAGAACACCTTCGTTGGCAATGATGCCCTCAAAGTGAAATTCTTTCGGTCGACGACGGTTATTGTTATGATTGTTGCGGTTGCGGTCGTTTTTATGTCCTTTACGGTTTTGGTGATCGCCCTGATGGCGGTCCTTACGGCCTTCTTTTTGGTCACCACCTTCTGAAGCAGTCTCTTTTTTCGGTGCTTTTTCGGGTTTGGCTTCCTGAGCTTCGTTCTTTGGCGCCTGTGCCTCAGACGCAATATTCAGCTTCACTTTAATAGCATCTACCAACTCGCCTTTTTTCATGGTTTTGGCTTTTGGTATCTCTAGTTTACTGCCCAATTCTTTTAATTCAGGCAATTTGCGCGATTGCAAATCTTTTTCAGTCAACATGTGTGTGGGAATAATTGTAAAAGAAACCGATAGATAGGTTTCTTTCGATCATTGTTCTACAATAATAGTGAGTTTCGCATTATTGGGTGGGGTAAAGCCGATTTTTTTTCAACTTTGTCAAAATATTCAACCCATGATTCAACGCATTCAGACGCTTTATTTATTCGCCGCTGCAATCCTAAGCGCATTGGCAGCATTCGTACTACCTATGTACGCTTTGGAAGGGACAACATTCGCTGCGACGGCCAATGCATCCACCTTTGGCGGCTTCGGAGGATCGATGGCGTTATTTTCTGGGTCCATTCTTTTGTACAACAATCGCAACCTGCAATTGCTCATCGTACGCTTGGGTATGTTGGTCAGTCTCGTGGTCCTAGGCGCACTGATTTGGATTATTCAAGGCGAAGGTGCTGCGGCCTCATGGGGCGTTACAGTCCCGTTTGTCAATATTGTATTGGCATTTTTGGCCTCAAAAGGCATACAGAAAGACGAGGCAAAGGTGCGCTCGCTAGATCGATTGCGTTAAACTTTGGCAGGCAATTGCTCGAGCTGTCTGTTGTTTTTACAGTCCCAATATAGGTTTTGTAAACCGTTGGTCAGCCAGATTAATGGCGCCCCAATGGTATTGTTGTAGTTGAACGCCTGATTGAAGGTTTTCTGACTCAGGACGACTTCTGGTGCCTTGCATTCAACCAGCACCTCCGGTTTACCATTAACATTGGCGATGATATCACTGCGCTTTGAATTGAATCCTGTTTTTAAGCCGCTTTCTACTTGTAGGTGATGAATACTGTATCCCAGTGCGACCAAGTATTGAACCGCATGCTGTCTTACCCATTCCTCCGGCGTACATACCAGCCACTTTTTACGGACGGCATCAAAGATGAGCTCCTGTTCACCTTCCTCTTTGAGTTGGATGCATGCAGTTAACGCCTCTGGGAAATGTAACGCTGCTCGAGCCACTACTTCATGTTTGTATTAAACTTCTCAGGATACTTACCCTGGATGTCTTTATAAAATGCAGTCAATTCCGCTTTGGTCTCCTCCAAAGTTGTTGGAGAAATGACCTTGGTGACCCCTGCCTGTTTATTCTTGTAATCAACAAAGCCAAGGCTTATATCTACTCCTGCTTCTTTTGCGATGTAATAAAATCCGCTTTTCCACTTTTCTGCGTAGCTACGAGTGCCCTCAGGACTCACAATAAGATTGATATCGCCCTCTTTCATGAGCTGAGCGCTTGTTGCAACTAGGTTAGAACGTTGCTCTCTATTCACCCCGATAGCACCGAGCCAAGTAAAGAACCCAAAGAAATACCACTTTGTGTAAAAATCCTTGATAAGGAACTTCATGGGCAGACGCATTTGCCAAAAAGTACCGAGTGCGAGGAAGGTATCGAAGTTTGAAGTATGTGGCGCAGCGATTGTTACGGTGTTCCTTGCCTTCTTTTTAATCTCCTCAGGGGCGACAACCTTCCATCCAATGAGGCCTAGAATAATTCGACTAATGATGTATTTCATGGTACTGTGATATGGCCGCTAAGATACGTCAAACCAATCCGGAGGAAACCCCAATAAATAAGCTTTCTGAGAAGCCCTGGTTAATGCCGTGTAGAGCCATTTGTAATAGATTGGTGACGGCCCATCGGGCAGATATGGATGTTCGATAATGACCTGTTCCCATTGGCCGCCCTGACTTTTATGGCAGGTGATCACGTAGCTAAACTTAACTTGTAGTGCATTGTAGTACGGGTCGTTCTTTATGGCCTCGTAGATCTTTTTCTTTGAGCTGAGGTAGGAGAACTTCGCGAGCATTTGTTCGTACAACGAGTTGCTCTGCGCGCTGCTCAGGGCTGGGCCTTCAGAACTCAGTGTACTAAGATTGAGGATCACATCGGTAGCGTCTTCCGTAGGGTAGTCTACAAATACTACGGTGGCTTCGCAAAAAGTCAACCCATAGCGTTCATGAACGTTTCGGATCGATCGCACTTCGCCTATTTCTCCGTTGGCTATGAATCCTATTTTTGAGGTTTCAGGCAACCAGAAATAGTTGTTTCGAACTACCATGAATTGGTCCCCAGCACTAATTTGATCTTCTTGAAATTTGATTCGACCTCGTATGCCTTGGTTGTAGTTGTTGGCTTTTTTGTTGCTTCGAACGACCATGGTATTTCCCTCGCTTTTTGATGCGTAGAGCTGTTCAAAGATTTCTTGCAGGTGATATCCATCCTCGACTTGGATAAAATCTTCTCCAGGAATCAGCTTTGGCGGTTCTGATGAATCCGATTCAATCAGCTCTCGAAGCTGTGTTGCATTCTTTAAGATGTGACTGTCCAATGCTTGACGAACGACCATCCTCAGGGTGTGTTCTGTAGCATTAATACCTGCGCCAATGAACCAATCTGAGCTTAGCGCTGGACTCTGCGGCTGGCCAACAGGCGGGAGCTGGGCAGGATCACCTACCAATACTAGACCGTTAGAAGGATCCGAAAAGACATAGGTGAGTAAATCTTCAAGCAATGAGTTGCCGCCTAAAGTGCTGTCGTTGTTGGTCGCCACTAGACCGGCTTCGTCCACCACGAAGGTGGTGTTCTTATGAGGATTGTTCGACAATACAAAGTTGGCAACGCCGCCATTACTCACGCTAGGGCGATAAAGACTACGGTGGATGGTAAAGGCATTTTTACCGGCAGCACCACTCATAACTTTCGCCGCACGACCAGTGGGTGCCATCAATACTATTTTTCGTTGGTGTTTCTTATGCGCAGCCACAACAGATCGCAAAACCGTAGTTTTTCCAGTACCCGCATACCCTTTGACAATGAGAACCTCTGGATGTATGCGCTTTACGCTGAGATATAGTGCCAATTTTTTAAGCAAAACATCTTGATCCTCAGTGGGTTCGAAGGGGAAGAAACCCTTTAAATCTGCGTATGTACTTTGCGGTGTAAACAATGGAAAAATATTGTAGTTTTGAGGCGATTAATCCTGAACGATAACAATGAATTCAAAGGTACAACTCGGAATTAAAGCAGTTCTAATCGTAACGTCAGTATTGCTGACCGTACGAATCTACCAAAGTATTATGCAACCTATCAACTTTCAGCGTATTGAAAATACGAGATTGTGTGAGGTTACGGAACAATTAGAGAGCATTCGCGAAGCGCAACTTGCCTACAAAAGTGAATTCGGAACTTACTGTGCATCTATCGATGAGCTTGTTGGATTTGTAGACACTGGTTTTATTAGCATTATCGAGCGAAAGGATACCTCATTCATGTACTACGATAAGATTTACCAGAAGGACATGAATAAGGATTCTGTAATCATCCGCGTTCTAGGCCAAGAGTCAGTGAGCACACAGTTGTTCGGTGAAGGATTCATGGCAGAAACCTTGAGAAACATTTCAGGAACAGATTCAACATTTATAATGGATGCTTCTGAAATCAACAAGAATGGTGTGGATGTAGCTACGTTTGAAGTAAGCGCTCCTTACAAAGTTATTTTTGCTGATATTGCAGAAGAATACCCGCAGGCATACAAGAAAGTAGAAAACGACGCTTGGACAATCGGGTCGCTAACAGAACCAACCATCAGTGGTAACTACGAGAACACACGTTGTAAGACAGAATAATATTGATCCAGCTTTCGAATCAGCGAAAGCGGAAAACTGCACATTGTCCATCCTGCGCCAGCAGGATGGACTTTCTTTTTTGGTTAAAAACACCAAATCCAAGCAGTTGTATATGATTGGATTCGTGCCTGCTGCGGAATTGACCGAAGACCCGTTTGAGGAGTTGTTGGCATCGTTCTCAGAGCTACCGGGGTCAGTTGTGAAGGCTCAAGAATTCGCTCAATCAGCACTTTTGCCAAAAGCTTTGGGAACCAAGGATAAAAAGTGGACCAAAACATTGCTAGGAAGCGAAGCGGATCGAGTGTTTTCTTCAGAATCCCTGGCGGTGGAAGTATATGCCTTGACGCCCAATACTCCACAGGATGTACAGCACAACTGGCTTGTTCAGATGGAGCACCTTCCAAAGGCCTCTGCACCGAGGTTATGGGTGAATCTTGAATCGACCACAGCTACTTACTTTGCAGCAGATGCCAAAGGATACCAACTCGTTAATACACTTCCTACTTCCTCGAATGAAGAACTGTTGTACCACCTCGGCAATATTACTGAACAGCTGGGTTGGGACCGCGAAACACTTACAGTAGAGGTGTGCGGACTGAATCATCAAAAAGCATTAGCATTCGTAAAGCCCTATTTCAAAGTGGTAAAATCGATTAAAGCTGAAAAGTATGTAACGCTTAGTTCAGCCATGAACAAGGTCGATATAGAATCTTACGGTCCTTTATTACGATTATGAGAATAGTTAGTGGAAAATGGCGGGGTAAGCGCATCGCTGCTCCAAAGAACCTCCCAACGCGTCCAACAACCGACTTTGGGAAGGAGGCCCTTTTTAATATTCTCAATAATCGCTACTACTTCGAAGATCTGCGCGTCCTAGACTTGTTCTCTGGTACTGGTAATATTTCTTATGAATTTGCATCTCGAGGAACCGAGGAAATTGTAGCTGTTGATATGCACCGCGACTGCGTCAGATTCATTTCTAAAACAAACGAAGAATTAGGCGCCTCTATACAGACGGTTCAATCCGACGCTTTGCAGTGGGTGCGTAGGAATGCTACGCAATACGACATTGTATTTGCAGATCCACCCTATGAATGGGAACACTACGAAGATTTAGCAAAGGGTATTATTGACCACAAGCTATTGGCTGAAGGGGGTGAAGCAATTATTGAGCACAGCGACCAAACCGATTTAAGTCATCTGCCAGGATTCACCGAACACCGCAGATACGGTCATGTGAATTTCAGTTTCTTTTCAAATCCTGACGAAATCGAAGAGGACTAAATCAAGAACTCCACGAGCTTGGCAATGGCGCGTCCGCGGTGGCTCATGCTGTTCTTCTTGGCATTGTCCATTTCAGCAAAACTCTTTGTGTACCCTTCGGGGATAAAAATTGGATCGTACCCGAAACCTTGATGTCCGGATTTTTCTCTCGCGATTTTTCCGCGTACAATGCCTTCGAATAGATGTTCTTTACCGTCGATAATGAGTGCAACGGCAGTGCGGAATTGTGCCGAGCGGTTTTCTTTTCCCTCAAGTTCGCTAAGCACTTTGGCCATGTTTTTTTCGGGGTCTTTGGAAGATCCAGCATAACGGGCACTGTAAACACCTGGTGCACCGTTTAAAGCATCAATTTCTAACCCAGTATCGTCCGAAAAACAGGCCAGCCCGTATTTGTTCCAGACGGTCCGTGCTTTCACCAAAGCATTGCCCTGCAGTGTTGGTTGGTTTTCAGGAATCTCTTCGAGGTCATCGAGTTCACTCAAACCAATAACTTCGTATTTGTGTCCAATTAATTCCTTAACCTCTCGTAACTTACCCGCATTGTGGGTTGCAAAAACCAATTTCATACGCACTCAATGAGCAACAAAAATACATCCTTAATACGCCTTGCAGGGCCAATCTCGGCTTTTATTATTGCCTTCTTTGGTGGTTTTGAATCACACTTTGTTTTATTAGGGATCACTGCTTGGATGCTTATTTGGTGGATATCTGAGACGGTACATCTTGCGGTCACCGCACTCTTGCCTTTGCTTCTCTTCCCACTTTTCGGACTAATGGAAGCAAAAAGTATGTCGTCGTACTATGCCCATCCCTTGGTCTATCTGTTTTTTGGTGGTTTTATCATAGCGAGAGCTCTTGAAGAAACTAACCTGCATTACCGTATCGCGCTTTGGATTTTACGAAGAACGGGTACTGGGAGTCGAGGTCTTCTAGCAGGCTTTATGCTCAGTACGGCCTTCATGTCCATGTGGATCAGTAATACGGCAACCTCCATTATGATGCTTCCTATTGCTACGAGTGTCATAGCTGTTCTTCCAAAGGCGTCCGCCGAAAAAATGGAACGCCCCTTACTCTTAAGCATTGCCTGGGCGGCCAACATTGGTGGAATGGCAACCATTATTGGTACGCCGCCTAATATGATTTTTGCGGGATTCTTAAGTGAGCATTTAGACCGTCAGATAGGATTTGTAGAATGGCTTCCTATTGGGCTGTCCGCTGCACTAACTATTGGGTTAACGGCATACACAATTCTTTCGCGTAGTTTAAGGACACTTGCGCTTTCTAGTCAAGAACAAAAGGAAACAGAACACTATTTACAACAGGAATGGGATCGCTTGGGAACGATGAATAAAGCTCAGAGAAAAGTGGCCGTCATATTCGCCTCGACGGCTTTGTTGTGGATCATGCGACCCTATTTGGGTGTCTTGAGTGCACATATTTATTGGTCGGACACTGGGATTTCTCTGCTTGCGGCTGTATTGCTCTTCAGTCTCACAGGAGAATCGGGTAAGAACCTACTGGATTGGGAGAGTACGTCTAAACTTCCTTGGGGCATCTTGATTCTTTTTGGAGGTGGACTAGCCTTGGCCGGCACCTTGCAGCAGAGCTATTGGTTCGAGGCTTTAGAAGTAGTAATGAAGTCCTTCGAAAACATACCCATCCTGTTCTGGGTGCTCATCATGGCACTTCTAGGAGTTTTTGCCACTGAATTACTGAGTAATATGGCATTAGTCAGTGCGTTGATGCCGCTTGTACTTAGCCTATCGCTGACGTTTGGCTGGTCGATGGAAATTTTGAGTGTGCCCTTGGTTTTGGGAGCGAGTTGTGCTTTTATGCTTCCAATGGCCACACCGCCAAATGCTATAGTTTTCTCTACGGGTAAATTGACCGTAAGCTATATGATGGCTACAGGAATAATACTCAACATCATTGCTGTTGCCATTCTCGTCGCCCTTGGCATGGTGCTCGTTACAATGGGCTAACGACTTGCTCTGGGGATTCGAGTACTTTTTTCGGTAAGTTTTTGAGAATAACTTTTTCTAGCGCTTGAATCCACTCGAGTTTTAGCTGTGTGCGCGAATGTATGAGGCTGACCTGTCTTGTAGGTGTAGGCTCCGCTATGGGCTTGATAGATCCTTTGTAGCGGTCGTTAAGGTCGATGCCAGTCAAATAAGGTAATAGTGTCATGCCCATGCCCTTATCAGCTAATTTGACCAATGTGTCGAAGTGTCCACTTTCCATGTGAATCCCGTCGCCATTAAGGTTTTTAGGGTTGCACAACGAAAGCACACTGTTTCTAAAGCAATGCCCTTCGTTCAATAAGAGCAACTCATCTGGATTAATTTCCGAGGCCAACAAGAACCTATCCTTGGCAAACTTATGGTAGCTCGGTACGAAGGCCACAAAAGGCTCGTGGTACAGTGGCTTCTCCACGATACCTCGTTCCTCTAAAGGCGTAGCCGCAATGCCAACATCGATACGGTCTTTACGCAGGGCCTCAATCATATCGGCCGTTTTCATTTCCTCAACAAACAACTTGATTTTAGGAAAAGCTTGGTTGAACTCTACTAGGAATCGCGGCAATAGGCTAGGAGCTATGGTGGGTATAACTGCCAATCGAAGATCGCCCTCGAACGTTCCTTTAATTTGTTTGGACATGTGCTCAAGTACAGCAGCTTCCTGTAATACTTTCCTGGCTTGTTCCAAGATTTTTTCGCCCAATGGGGTAGGTACAATAGGTTGCTTTGAACGGTCGAAGATTAAGATATCGAGCTCTTCTTCGAGCTTCTGAATCTGCATACTCAAAGTCGGCTGGGTAACAAAACAAGCATCGGCAGCACGCGCGAAGTGGCGGTGGTTGTCGACAGCTACGATGTAACGGAATTGAGTAATAGTCATATCTTATGGGGGCTAGGGCTTTAATAGATAACAAAAATCGAAAAGAAAGTTCATGGCCTATTCACGTTTCGGTACATTTATTAAGTGAACGCAGATCAACTCCTTTCTAAACTGGCCCACACAAACGAAGATCCCTCGTTTAAAAATCCAATGATGCCTTGGTTTCGTAAGATGGTGCACACCTCACAAAAAACCATGGACCAAGCCAAAAAGGCCGCTGTATTAGCACACCTTTCTGAAGGGGCGCAGGGGCTTGAACTATTGTTCATGAAGCGTCCTCCTTACAACAGCACGCACGGCGGACAGATCAGTTTTCCTGGGGGTAGAAAGGAACCAAGCGACTCAAACTACGAGCAGACCGCATTGCGGGAAACGGCAGAGGAGGTGGGGATTCCTGAACAAAGCGTAAAAGTGATACGTAAACTTGACCCCCTTTACATACCTCCGTCAAACTTTATGGTACATCCTTACATTGGTTATTCTCGAGTGCTCCCTGAATTGGTCCTGGATCCCAATGAAGTGGCATACACCTTTTCCATACCACTAGAGGTGTTGAAATCGGGCGAACTCATTGGAAAGGCCACGGTTCCCACGAAATACGGAAAGGTGAAAGTCCCGGCATACCTCTGGGATGAGGAAGTCATCTGGGGTGCTACAGCAATCATCACGGCAAGAATAGTGGGGCTTTTGTCCTAAGGAGTATATTTGCCGAACCACTGAAACTAGTACACGTGTTAAACCCTTTCAAAAAAGACAGCTTCGGATATAACCTGTTGATCAAAAGAACGGTCATTTTCGTTTTTGGATTGATCACTTGGTACCGATTCTTCCGTTTAAACTCAGTGCAGATTGTCGGTGGGGATAAACTCAAGGATCTACCTGAGCGTGGCGTGTTGTTTGTGTCCAACCACCAGACGTATTTCGCCGATGTAAGTGCCATGTACCAGGTCTTCAACGCAGCTGAAAATAACGTGTACAATAGGGTGCCTTTTGCAACTTTGTTTCGTCCTAAGCTCAATGTATTCTTTGTGGCGGCTGCAGAGACGATGAAGAAAGGATTGTTGCCTAAACTGATGCAATATGCGGGAAGTGTAAGTATCAAACGCACTTGGCGCGAGGCGGGCAAAACAGTCAATCGAGGTGTAGATCCAAAAGATATTGCCAACATTAAAAAAGCCATGGAAACAGGCTGGACCATTACCTTCCCACAAGGCACGACACGCCCATTTGTAAAGGGGAGAAGAGGCACAGTTCATTTGATTCGAGAGTTAAATCCTGTAGTAGTTCCCGTGGTGATTAATGGCTTTCGTCGAGCCTTCGACAAAACGGGTATGTTTGTGAAGAGTACAGGTAACCTATTAACCATTACCTTTAAGGAGCCTTTGGAACTTGATTTTTCCAAAGAGAATGATGATTTGTTAGACCAAATTATGGTGGCCATTGAACAGGCGCCAGAGTTTTTGAAAATAAAGGAAGAATGAAAAGATTCATAGTCTTAACATTGGCTGCAGGATTTTTTGCTGCTTGTGAACGCCCTATTACAGTTGTTGATCCATCCGCTCTAGATGACCGCAACATTTACATTAGAGTGTATAAATATTTTGACAATGAGATCGCAGATACTAACTCCGTATACGAGATTAACGGTGATTTGATCAAGTTATCCCATCTGTATATTACACTTAGTGGTGCAGAATATGTGAGTGATAATGGATTGGATACGATCAGAACAGAAAGTGATCTTACTGCGGTTGATTTGTTAACGACATCTGAAGTTAAATTGGCTAAGTTACCAAGAGGTTCTTTCAATGGAGAACTCAATTATATCATAGGTTTAGATAGTGCAAGGGCATATAGCGCACCAGAAACTTTAGAAGAAAGTAATCCACTATCAAAAGGGCATTTGTGGAATGGACCCTCCATAGGGCATAGCTTTCTGCAACTTGAAGGACGCGTATTTGATCCTAACGATTCTCTTTTTATTACGCCGAAAAGTACTTTTATCTGGAGGATAGCCTCTGAGGATATGGTCATTGAGCGAAGCGAAAAAAGAAATTTCAATGTTGCTGCCAACAAGGATGTATTCTTTGTAATTGATCTGGACGTAGATAAACTATTTTTAGGTCTTCAACCATCTGCTATGCCACAAATATATTCGGATCCAGGCGATGCGACAGATTATGGTAAAGCACAAATTTTAAGTGATAACTTGAAAAGTGACTTCATTTTCAAACTTTAATCGAAAAAGAATCCAGAATTTCTTTTTTGTACTATTCGTCGTCTTTCTAATTGGTGGATGCAGACCAGACAATAGAGAACTCACTGTTGATTTTCAATTAGTTCAAAATGACATGCCGTATGGAATTAGCACACCTTTTCATAAGGGGGATACGGCTATTGCTATCGACCTTTTTCACTTCTATGTAAGTGAACTTCGAGCAGGCGATGAGCTCCTGAGTGATGTTCTATTTGTTGACCCTAGCGACAGTACATTCAGTACTTACACTTTGGACCTACAGCGCAGGGCAGATCAAATAAGTTTTGGATTAGGCGTTCCGGCAGATATGAATGCCATGGACCCCACTTCATTTGAAACCACGCATCCTTTGAGCAGTGCTTTTGCCATGTATTGGACCTGGGCTTCGAAATACAGATTTCTAAAAGCGGAAGGTCGATTCAACGCAGGCGGCGACTTGAGCAATGCTGCGACCAATGGTGGTATTATATGGCATACGGGAACCGATCCGCTGTATAGAACACGAACCTTTGATGTATCCGTACGCCCGGGTGACCGATTAGTAGTTAAAATCGACCTTGATATTTTACTGGGTAATGTAAGCCTGGCCAATAATGGATTCACTCATACCACCGTCGATACCTATGCTACTGCAGAGAAGGTGAGCAACGAAGCTATCGCTGCGATCGAAGTAGTCGTAGAATAAGGGGATTACCTAAACAAGAAGCTGATTTTCACTCCTCCCAATAGCGCAGGGGCAACATTGGTGCTTTCGTTCAAGATATACTGACCAACGAATAAACCAGAGGTAGGATCGAATATCTGCTCGTAATCTGTTGTTGATCTGTTCTTTTGTCGAATGCCTGCGCCGATGAACCAATCGAGGATCATTTTCTCAGATGGACGGCTTTGATATCCCATAGTGAATCCAACATCTGACCAGCGGAAAAATTCACTTACCGTTGTGTCCATTCCGAAATCATCGAGTGTGGTAAAGTCTTGGGCGTAGTTGCGCAAGTTTAGATTAAAAGCCACGTAGTACCCGTCTTGAAATGCATTTCCTTCTGGAAAGAATTTGGTATTGAAAAGCGCCGAGTAGCTGACTTTACTCACTGTTTCACCATCACCGCGTTCGCTGTATCCACGAATGAGATCCTCGGTCAGATTGTAGGTGGTTAGACCCATACCAGCTTCAATAGTGATATAATCACTAACCTTATGTTCATAAGAAAGAGGGATTTCCCCTGCAATGAGTGAAGCCGGGCTAATCTTTAAAGCGTGATTGTAGCGGCTGTAATACATGCCGCCAAGATTTGCACTCGAACTCGATGGGCTGATCTGTACGGATGAATTCCCATAGGTCGTTGTACTCAGATCGCGTTTTCGAACAATCACAGCTTGTGCATTTGCTTCAACACTCAGGAGGCCTAGGAAAATTAATGAATACAGAAATATCTTCATACTGCGTTAGTTTATCATTAGGGTGCTGTATCTTACCATCAATGTACAAAAACTTTACCGTTTTCTATGACCACTTTTCTTAAGCGCTCCATCACACTGATTGCTTGTTGTTTAGCAGTAACAACAGGGCTTGCACAGGGTTCATACCCCTTATTAGAATGGAGTCCAGAATACAATGCTCGAAGTGCAAAATTTGACCGGATCTTGCAATCAAGCAATCAAGGTTTTTTTACCTATCGGCCTGCTGCTGCATCCATCATTTCGGGTGCTCGCGATGAATATTTCGCGTATTATAACCGTTACGATTTAAGCGAACAATGGTTGCTAAAAAATCCAAGGTGGGAATGGAATGGACGCAGGGTAGACTTCAAGGAAAGTCTGATGCTCGATGGTGTTCAGTATTTGTTTTACGAAAGCTACGACCGTCAATCGGACACTAGGAATTTATTGGTTCGAACCTTGGATACCCTTGCCAATCTAAGTGCGCCGAAATTAATTGAGACGTTGGATTCAAAAAGACGATCTCAAGGAGACTTTACCATCAAAGCATCGCAGGATCGATCGAAGTTCGCAGTATTTACAAATCCACCTTACGAGCGTTTCGGAAGTGAAAACTTTTACGTAAGAGTGTACGGTGCAGAGCTTGCAGAGGATTGGAATGCCGATATAGAACTCAATGTACGCGATAGAAATTTCAACATCATCGATTTCGATTTATCGAACTCCGGCGACGTATTTATCCTGAGCGCATTCGACAATAGTCCGAATGTGATGTTACAGAGTGGCAAAGACCTAGAGTACAAACTGATGCGTATTGGCGCCGGCGATAACAATCAAATCACCGAATTCGACCTGGGATTGCGCAATGTTGCGGTGCATTCATTGGGTATCGAATGTGACCTAAAAGACAACCAAATGGCCATCTCTGGCTTTTACGGTAAACGCAACTTTTATGATATGGATGGAGCACTTTACCTGAGTGTTGATCAAAGTAGAGGAGAGGTGGTTTCGACCAATTTGAATCCGTTTACTCAGGAGTTTGTCGCACAATTCAACCGATTCCGAGCGCGTCGCGGAAAAGGTATTCGCAGGAATTTCGTTTTCCGTCAATTTCTACCAAGACCTGATGGTGGTGCCTATGTGATCGCAGAGGATTACGAGGTGCGTGTGCAAACTGTACAAACCTCGCGTGGAACGACGACGACGAACTATTACTACTATTACAATGACATCATTGTATTGAGTATTGATGCAAAAGGCGAAGTTGATTGGTATGCTCATGTGCCAAAGCGTCAAAGTTCTATGAATGATGGCGGTTATTACCTCGGTTATACCTTCTTGGTGAATGAATCTGGGTTGCACTTTGTCTTCAACGATCACCGTAAAAACGCCAAGCGCTGGGGTAAGAAAACACTGCGTGCCATCACCAATGCGAAGAATGGTAATCTTGTCATGGTAAGTTTAAGTCACGATGCTGAGATGGTGTATACGGTTTTGAACCGAAACAAGCGCCAGAAATTCAGAGTAAGCCCTCGTTCTTCTAGACAAGCAAATGACGGCTACGACGGTGCAGTTCTCTTATCTTTGCGTGGCACCCGTATACGATTCGGGAATCTTTATTTCGAAGAATAAATGAGAGTACATTTCATCGCCATAGGGGGTTCTGCCATGCATAACCTCGCCCTTGCTTTACACAACTCTGGTCACGAGGTCAGTGGTTCTGACGACCAAATTTTCGAACCATCTCGTTCGAGGTTGGCTGCTAAAGGCTTACTTCCTGCCGCTGAGGGATGGGACGAAAGCAACATCTCATCAGACCTAGACGCTATTATTCTTGGAATGCATGCGCGTAAAGACAACCCAGAATTACTCAAAGCTCAAGCGCTCGACCTTAACATTTTTAGCTACCCAGAATTTCTTTACGAGGTTAGTAAAGACATGACTCGGGTGGTTATCGCGGGTTCTCACGGTAAGACCACTACAACGGCAATGGTGTTACATGCCATGCAGCATGCGGGAATGTCTACCAACTACATGGTAGGCGCGCAATTAGAGGGCTTTGACTGTATGGTGGAGCTCGAAAGCGGTTCAGATTTCATGGTTATGGAAGGTGACGAATACCTGAGCTCGCCGATTGATTTACGTCCAAAATTCCACCTGTATCGACCCAATATCACAGTCATTACAGGAATTGCCTGGGATCACATTAATGTGTTCCCGACGTTTGAATCTTATGTGGACCAATTCAAGCAATATATCAATACCATCGAGCCTGGTGGTGCTTTGATTTACAATGAAAATGATGCTGTTCTCAAGGAATTAGTGGAGCAGAGCGATGCCCCTGTGAAGCGTTTTCCATATGCGTTGCCGGAACATTTTATTGATGAAGGAACTACTTATATCGAAACGGCTGAGGGTGCCATGCCATTGCAAGTTTTTGGCAAGCACAACCTTAGTAATCTTGAAGCGGCACGCTGGATATGTTTGGAAATGGGGCTGCAGGAAGATGATTTTCACGATGCCATTGCGAGTTTCACGGGTGCGCAGAATAGGATGCAGCGGTTAGCAGGATCATCCGTACCTGTTTTCCGGGATTTTGCCCATGCTCCGTCAAAAGTACAAGCGGCAGTTGCTGCTCTTGCCGAGCAATACGGCGATGTTCGCGCAGTACTCGAATTACACACCTTTAGTAGTTTAAATCCAGAGTTCATACCACAGTATAAAGGAGTCCTTGATCCCGCCCAAGAGCGTTGGGTCTATTACAGTCCCCAAGCTGTTGCTCACAAGAAATTGCCAGCACTGAGCAAAGAAGATGTACAGTCGGCATTCGGGCAGGGTGTTGTTGTTTTTGACGATGCGCAAGAATTGGCTAAAGCACTTGAAAGCAAAGGGGATACTAAGGCAGTAGTGATGATGAGTAGCGGGAATTTCTCCGGGATCAATCTTGGAAGTTTATTTGCTTCATATTAATGCATAAATTTGCAGCATGAGCAAAAGAGAAATCATAGACTCCAGAGAGTTGAACATCGCTTTGAACAGGCTGTGTTGTAAGCTCATCGAGAATCACGGTGATTTTTCAAATTCTATTTTGATCGGCCTTCAACCTCGTGGGGGACAAGTACTTAGTAGACTGGTTAAGTTGTTAGAAGAACAATACGGTGCAGGTAGCATCCGTACGGGTCTTTTAGATATCACTTTCTACAGAGATGACTTCAGAAGACGTCCGGGCCATTTGCAACCGAACAAGACTAAAATTGAACACCTCGTTGAGGATCAAAAAGTAGTCTTTATTGACGATGTTTTGTACACCGGTAGGAGTGTGCGTGCCGCCATGGATGCCATTCTTAGTTACGGACGTCCGTCAAAAATGGAGTTGCTCACTTTGATTGATCGTAGATTTTCACGCGACCTTCCTATACAGCCTGATTATAAGGGCCGACAAGTAGATTCCATAGCCTCACAACGCGTTGAGGTACTGTGGGAAGAAGTGGATGGCCGCGATGCAGTATTATTAACGGAACCAGCTTCATGAGCGAATTATCAGTGAATCACTTGTTGGGTATCAAACACCTCACGGCAGAGGATATCCAGCTCATTCTAGACACTGCCAAAGAATTCAAAGAGGTCCTTAACAGACCCATCAAAAAAGTTCCAACGCTCAGAGATATTACCATTGCCAACCTCTTCTTCGAAAACAGTACAAGAACGAGGTTATCTTTTGAATTGGCAGAAAAGCGCTTAAGTGCTGACGTCGTAAACTTCTCTGCAGCATCATCTTCCGTAAAGAAAGGAGAAACATTGGTGGATACGGTGAACAACATCCTTTCCATGAAAGTGGACATGGTGGTAATGCGTCATCCCAATCCAGGTTCCGGAGAATTCCTCTCTCAACATGTAGATGCTTCTATCGTAAATGCTGGAGATGGGGCACACGAGCATCCAACTCAGGCACTTCTTGATGCGTTTTCGATAAGTGAAAGGTTAGGAAGTTTGGAAGGCGCTAAGGTTGCGATCGTCGGAGATATCGTACACAGCCGAGTTGCACTTTCAAATGTTCTTCTCCTTAAAAAGATGGGTGCTGAGGTCATGGTTTGTGGGCCTACAACCTTGGTTCCAAAATACATGCACACCCTCGGCGTTCGCGTAGAGCACAACTTGCAAACAGCCATCGAGTGGTGTGATGTTGCAAACATGTTACGCGTACAGCACGAACGTCAAGACATCAAATTCTTCCCATCCATCGCCGAGTACCGCGCTCAGTACGGACTGACTATGGAACACCTAGACGCCCTTGAAAAGCCAATCGTAGTCATGCACCCGGGTCCAATTAACCGAGGTGTAGAAATTACCTCCGAGGTGGCAGATAGCGAGCATGCTATTATTCTCGATCAAGTGGAGAACGGTGTTGCCGTGCGTATGGCCGTGCTTTATCTCTTAGCTGAGAAGCGTAAACTGGGTAATTCTTAATGAGTTTTGAGTTGGTAGTTTTAGGTGCAGCCAGCGCTACACCGACCTCCAACAGTTACACGACCTCCCAGCTTTTGAAAATGCGGGAGCATTATTTCTTGATAGATTGTGGGGAAGGTGCCCAGAAGCAGTTGCGTCGATCTAAGACTAAATTCTCCCGTATCAATAACATATTCATTTCCCACCTTCACGGTGATCATTTCTTCGGGTTGGTAGGCTTGTTGAGCAGCTTTCATTTATTGGGCCGTACAACACCATTGACCATCTATGGACCTCCTAAACTAAAGGAGATTGTATTGACGCAGTTTAGGGCGGCGGGAACGTTTACATCATATCCTATTTCATTTGTGGTCACTCAACATAAGGTGCCTCAGGTGATCCTAGAAACCGAAGCTTACACTGTATCGAGCTTCCCACTCAAGCATAGAATAGCAACGACCGGATTTAAATTCGAAGAAAAGCTCCTACAGCGCGGTCTTAATAAAGAACGTGCTGATGAATTGGGCATTCCGGTTTGTGATTATCATTGGATTAAAGACGGTAGGGACTGGACCGCGGAAGATGGAACCGTTGTGTCAAACGAAGACATCACCTTCGATCCACCCAAGCCACTGTGTTATGCCTTCGCATCGGATACGATGTATGTTCCCGAGACTTCAAATTATGTAGCAGGAGCAACGCTGTTATACCATGAGAGCACCTTTTGTGAAGACAAGGCTGAGCGCGCACGCCAAACCATGCACAGCACGGCAAAAGAGGCGGCAAGGGTAGCTGATGAGGCAGGTGTCGAACATTTACTCATAGGTCACTATAGCGCACGTTACAAAGATTTCGATCAATTTGAAAACGAAGCGCAGGCGGTCTTTAAATCCACTATACGCGCACGGGAACTGCATGCTTACAAGGTCAGCGACAAAGGAATACAAGTCAAGAACTTAAGAACTCCTAAGCATGAGGAATAAGGCTTTAGTTGTACTCTTCTTTACCATTTTCATGGATCTGATGGGCTTTGGTCTTATCATTCCTATCCTTCCAATTTATGCCAAAGAATTAGGGGCTACTGATGCCATGGTTGGTCTTTTGGGCACGAGCTTCAGCATAATGCAGTTCATTTTTGCAAGTTTTTGGGGTGGATTGAGCGATAGGTACGGGCGTCGTCCTATTATGTTAGCGAGCATCAGTATTATGGTAGTTGCGTACCTACTATTTGCCAATGCAACGGTCTTGTGGCTCTTATTTGCCACCCGTCTGTTAAAAGGGTTTGGTGCAGCCAATCTTAGTGTTGCTCAGGCATACATTAGTGATATCGTACCTAAAGAGCAACGTACAAAGGCCTTCGGTATCATCGGAGCAGCCTTTGGACTCGGCTTCATTTTTGGTCCAAGTATAGGCGGTATCGTCAATGAGTACTACGGAGTATCTGGAGTGGGGTATTTCGCGGCAGGATTGAGTGGAATCAACCTCCTTCTCGCTTATTTCTTCTTGGCGGAGACGTTGAAAGAACCTGCCGATAGTGTGAATCTATTTCCGAATCCATTTAAGGACATTTTTGCCTTTAGAAAGGTGCCTGAGGTCAATGCCTTGTTCACTATCAACTTCGTGTATATCCTTGGTTTTAGTATGATGCAGATCACTTCCACGCTATTGTGGGCCGAGCATTTCGGGTTGAGCGAGATGCATATCGGTTACACTTTTGCTTACATAGGCTTCTTGGCGGTGGTTATTCAAGGCGGTCTCATCGGCTACTTTAACAGTTGGTTTGGTGAACGGAACCTACTCTTGTTTGGAACGTTGCTCGTGGCTGTCGGCTTATTTTTCATGCCCTTTGTTCCTACGGACCAATTCTATTTGGAACTCCTCTGTATGACCTTATTGTCCTTTGGTAATGCTCTGCTAACCCCTACGGTTAGCAGTTTATTGACCACCTACGCGCCCGAAGATGCCCAGGGAAAAATTTTGGGAACCAATCAAAGCGTAGGGTCGCTTGCTAGGGTGGTGGGGCCGGCTGTTGGAGGTGCCGTGTATGGGATGCACTTTACATATCCCTATGTACTTGCAGGTAGTATCACTCTTGTTGTAAGTGTTTTGGCATTTCGCTTGAGAAAAAAAATGTATGCCTAGTGAACTTTTTTTTTGGGTAGATAGTTGTTATAACATTAATCGTGTATTTTTACACTGAATTTCTAACCATAAAAAGAGAAAAAATGAAAAAAATCGCAATGTTCATGGCGGCTTCTGTATTGGCTGTAAGCTGTGCAGGAGAGAAAGCTGAAGAAGTAACTACTGGAGAAGCTCAAGAGGTAATTGAAGTAGCTGAAGCAACATCTTACGCAGTAGCTGAAGGTTCTGCAATCAAATGGAGAGGTTTCAAATCATTCGTTAACAGCGAACATGTAGGTCTGATCAATATCCAAGACGGTTCTTTTGCTGTAAAAGACGGTCAAGTTGTAGGTGGAAGCGTTACCATCGATATGAACGCAATCGTAAATACAGATATTGAAGACGAAGGCAAGAGTGGCTACCTAGTTGGTCACTTGAAATCAGAGGATTTCTTCTTTGTAGAGAGCTTTCCAACGGCACAATTTGAAATTGTTGAAGTAAGAGCTGAAGCAGGCGAGGCTACCAACAGTGTTGTAGTGGGTAATTTGACCATGCGTGGTGTTACAAACAGCATCGAGTTCCCAGCGAATATCGAAGTGACGGAGTCAGGCGTTAACTTTACTGCGCCAACTTTCGGTATCGACCGTACAAAATGGGGCGTGAAATTCCACGACAGAGAAGATGCTTCAATCGCAGAATCTTTGAAAGAGGATTTGATTGATCACACTATCGAACTCAACTTTGTGGTTACTGCGAATGCATAATCAGCATCCAAGCTAAACTAAAAGCCCCGCATCCGCGGGGCTTTTTTTATTTCAATAGGTCTTTAAGGGCTGCATGGATGTTCACATGCTTGAAGGCGAAGCCCGTAGATAGAATTTTGCTGTTGCTGACTCTCTGACTCATTAACGCTAGAGTGGACATTTCTCCAAGAACGAGCTTTAGGAGCATCTCTGGAACGGGAGGAAAAACCATAGGCCTCCACAATACGCGGCATATGGCACGAGTGAATTCTTTATTGGTGAGCGGTGATGAGCTAACCGCATTATATGCACCGCTTTCAATGGGATGCTTTGCCGCGTAAATAAACATTCTAGCGAGGTCCTCTACATGTATCCAGCTTGTCCACTGATTGCCTTTTCCTAGTGGTGAGGCTATGCCTGCTTTGGCAAGTGGCACCAAGCGTCCCAGTACACCAGCACCACGATCTAGAACAATGCCAATACGCAGTTGAATGCTCCTACATGTAGGCGATTCTAGCTGCTTAGTATACCGTTCCCAATTTTCAGTTACCGATGCAAGGAAATCATCGGCAGGTGGGTGCTCTTCGTTAAATTTTTGATCGAAGGAAGAACCGTAATAACCTATGGCACTCGCACTTACACAGCACGAAGGTCCATTCTTTACACGCTTTAGGGCGTCATGCAGGACTTGTGAAGTGTAGATACGGCTGTCATTGATTACCCGCTTGTAAGACGCCGACCAGCGTTTACTTACTGTAGCTCCGGCTAAATGCAAGAGATAGTCAGCACCTTCCAACGCTTGGTCGTCAATACTGCCTTGTTCTGGGTTCCAGAAGTAGACCTCAACTGCATTCCATTGGTATCCTTTTCTTGTGCTGAGAATCCGCACACTATGCCCCTCGTGCAGGAGCTGCTTGACAATGGCTCTTCCCACGGAGCCGGTGGCACCGGTAATTGTAAATATGGACATGACGATTATTTACTTTAGGAATTTAACAAAGCGGAGTCGTTTTTGTTAAACTTGAAGCCAATTCTTTTTTCAATGCATACCATTGAGCCTT
>CBFHHP010000005.1:56860-59522 GCA_965655745.1 uncultured Schleiferiaceae bacterium | reverse complement strand
GAGGTAAGTGCTTCTGGAATTAATGCGCTACGATTGCAGGAGGTTGATAAGGAATCTGTTGTTGTTGAAGCCTCGGCTTTCACCTTAAAAAGTGAAGGTATGTTAGCGGTTCAAAGTGCGGAAGTTATTGCCCAATTAAATAGTAGGTATCGTGGGGTTTATTCTTTTTCAACGGCTAAAGTTGAGATTTTTTTTCCATGCGAGGAATTAGAACGAATGAAATTACCAATAACAATAAAGGGACTCCAAAATATCCGTTTGCCTAAAGACTACAAGTGGCTTCACACAATTTCAGTAGATCCTGATAGTATTGAGGTCGTAGGTTCTCCCGAGGCAGTATTTAGAGCGCGATTATATGTGAATTTACCCAATTTCCTTTGGAAAGGTAATCTTGTCCTGGACTTACCCGTAGAAGGTCTAGGATCTAGCTTGACCTCAATATCCGAAGAGCAAATTGAAGTACGCGGTGAGAGCGCACTTTGGATAGAGAAAAAATTTGAAGTACCCTTGGTTCTAGGTAGTCAAATTGTAGAGGTTAAGGTTTGGGTCAGTGGCCCTAAGAACGCCCTACTTTCGAGAAGCTTCGAAGAGCTTATCACGCTTTCAGCAGTTCAGAATGAAACTAGTTACTCTATTGTTGCGGCCCCAGTAATAGAGAATATTTCTGTACTTTCTGTGTTGCCCATTAGGGTTGAACGAATTGGACAATGAAGCAATCGAGAGTAATTTGTATCACAGGAGGTATTGGTTCTGGTAAGAGCACGGTCTGTGCATTGCTTGAAAGCAAGGGACACCTCGTTTATTACAGTGATGAGCGCGCCAAAGAACTTATGCATACTAATGCCACTTTGGTTCAAGGGATAACGGCACTATTGGGTGAACAGGCCTATTTACAGGGTGAATTGAATCGGACCTATGTTGCCGAAAAGATTTTTGGCAGCAGTGAGCTTAAAGAAAAGCTAGAGTCCTTAGTTCATCCAGCCGTTCGTAAAGATTTTGAACATTGGAAACTTACCAGCGGTAGCACGGTCGTCTTCAAAGAAAGCGCCTTAGTTCTTGAAACAGGCGATCCTACTTGTGAGCATGTCGTAAGTATCGTTGCCGACGAAGATGTACGCATAGCTCGTGTAATGGCGCGCAACACAGAGATGAACGAAAGTCAAATAAGAGAGCGTTTAGCGAATCAATTGGGTGATACCCATCGACGGGCTCAAAGTGATACTGTTATCGAGAATAACGGCTCGCTTGAAGACCTTAATCTTCAGGTAGATTACCTTCTTTCTAAGGTGATCTGAACAAGGCCGTTGGCAAAGGTTCGCGTCCCTGTATTTTTCCACTCTAAGCTTGCATCATTCTCTCTAAATAGTGGAATTCCAGCACCTAGCGTGATTGGAAGGTAGGTGAGGATCATTCGATCAATAAGACCGCTTTGATGTACTCGCGCGTTCGTAGCACCACCACCAATAAGCCAAACATTTTTTCCTTCTCTCTTGAATCGCTGAATGACGCTTTCTTCTGAAGCTTCGGTAATCTCTATATCGCCTGCTATGGGTTCAACAGTATTGGTACGACTAAAAACGACGCTGTGTTTGCCGTGGTAGGGGTACTCCCCCTCAAAGTTAATCACCTGCTTGTACGTGTTGTAGCCCATGGCCACCACATCAATACCTTCGTAGAAACCAGTGTACCCATAATCTTCATCAGGGAGCTGGTAACTTGGGTTTTCTAAGAAGTCTACACTTCCGTCAGTGGTTGCAATGTAGCCGTCGAGAGTGACTGCGGTATAGAGAGTGATCATGTTGATAGAGGTTTATGTGTTTAAGTAAAAATCAAAATCTATGCCGATTTATAAGAGTTCATTAGCAAGATTGGCCAATTCACTTCGTTCTCCTTTTTCTAAGGTCACGTGTGCGTAGATATCTTGCCCTTTCGCTTTGTCCACCAAATAACTTAGACCGTTAGACTGTTCATCCAGATAAGGTGTGTCAATCTGGCCAACATCACCAGTGAATATGAACTTCGCACCGTCTCCAGCTCGAGTGATGATGGTTTTCACCTCGTGTGGTGTAAGGTTTTGGCTCTCGTCTACAATAAATACGATATCCGCAAGAGAACGTCCACGGATGTAGGCGAGAGGCGTAATGATAATCTTCTCTTTTTCCACCATCGCCTCGAGCTGTTTGTATTCCTTATCTCGGTCGCTGAAGGTGTTTTTAATGAGCTTTAAGTTATCCCACAGCGGCTGCATGTATGGGTTGATTTTCTCTTTTGCATCGCCGGGCAAATACCCTAGATCCCTGTTGGATAGGGGTACGATGGGACGTGCTAAATAGATTTGCTTAAAGTCTCTACGTTGCTCTAAAGAGGCTGCTAATGCGATAAGTGTCTTTCCTGTTCCTGCTACCCCCGTAAGGCTGACCAGCTTCACATTTGGATTCAAAATAGCGTGAATGGCAAACGCTTGCTCGGCATTCCTTGGCTTGATGCCGTATACTGACCGCTTCTCCACATGATCTAGCGTCTTATCTAATGCGTTGTAGTAGGCGAGGCCACTAGAATTTTCCGATTTTAAAACGTAATAGCTATTCGGAAACGGAGTGAACTCTGGGTTTTCTTTAAGTACATCATCAATATCTAAGGATTTCTCAGCGTACAATTTCGT
>CBFHHP010000005.1:40970-56763 GCA_965655745.1 uncultured Schleiferiaceae bacterium | reverse complement strand
GTTAGCGTGATGGCATTGAAGTTTTCTACTACTGACTTCCCTTTGTACAAGGCATCCATGTCTTTGATCTTACCCGTCAAATAGTCTTCACTTTTTAAATGAAGGGCCTTGGCTTTGAGACGTAAGTTGATGTCCTTGGTGACAAGGATGGTGGATTTCTCTGGTTCTAAATCTTGGATGTTCAATGCCGCATTTATGATGCGGTGGTCCATTTTTCGCCCAAGTACCTTTTCGGCATCAATGCCTTTGTGCGAGGTATCCATAATGACCCTCATATTACCGTGTGTATCTCCGTTTAGTGGGATCCAATTCGTAAAGTCTTTCCCTTCGGTAATTCGATCAAGAGTCCGAATGAATTCGCGTGCTTCGTAGTTTTTGGAATCGTGTCCTTTCTTGAATTCATCAAGTTCTTCTAACACTGAGATAGGCAGAACAACGTCGTGTTCTTCAAAGCAAAAAATAGCGTTATGATCATAGAGAATGACAGAGGTATCGAGCACAAAAATCTTTGTTGCTGATACTTTTTTGCGCTTTGCAGGCATGGGCAAACGTTTTGAGTTGCTTCAAATTATTCATTTTAGAAGCTGTACAAATGAAGGAATCGTTATTTGGCAAATGAGTTATTAACGATGTTCTAAACAAGTAAGGGCGACCAAAAGGCCGCCCTTACAGACACATCTAACACTTGGAGTTTATTTTGCTCCAACCAATACTCGAGGTGCGGCCTCCAGTATTTCGTTTGTGGCTTCACTCTCAAACTGTTTAAAGTTGTTCGAGAATTTCAACGCCAATTCGTTTGCATATTCATCGTATTCCTCAGGATTAGACCAGGTGTTTTTTGGGTCTAAAATATCTGAAGGAACTTCTGGGCATGAGGTCGGCATATAAAGACCAAACACCTCATGTTGGATATAATTTACGGCATCGAGTTCTCCTTGCATTGCTGCAGTGATCATTCGACGGGTATGTTTTAAGGACATTCTCTTGCCAGTACCGTATGGACCGCCTGTCCATCCTGTATTTACCAACCAAACATTGACTCCTGCAGCTTCCATTTTTGAGGCTAGCATGTTAGCGTAATAGGTGGGGTGTAGAGGCATAAATGGCGCCCCGAAACAAGCTGAAAAAACCGCCTTGGGTTCATTCACTCCTTCTTCAGTGCCCGCTACTTTCGCTGTATAGCCGCTAATAAAGTGGTAAGCGGCTTGTGCTGGGGTCAATTTTGAAATGGGGGGAAGCGTCCCGTAAGCATCGGCCGTCAAGAAGAATATGTTCTTTGGATTTTCCGCCATCGAACCCGGCTGAATATTTGCGATATGGTCAATAGGGTAACTGACCCGTGTATTTTGCGTAAGAGTCGCGTCCTCGAACTTTACCGTGCCGTCTCCATTTAGGATAACATTCTCCAGAATGGCATGTGGACGGATTGCATTGAAAATATCCGGCTCCTTTTCAGCACTTAGGTCAATGACCTTAGCATAGCATCCACCTTCGAAGTTGAAAATGGTATTGTCCGAACACCAACCGTGTTCATCGTCCCCGATGAGTCTTCTGTTTGGATCTGCACTTAAAGTAGTTTTACCTGTGCCGGATAAACCAAAAAAGATAGACGTGTCGCCTTGTGGTCCGACATTGGCAGAGCAGTGCATGCTCAACACATTCTTTTGGTAGGGTAGTATAAAGTTGAGTGCAGAGAAGATGCCTTTTTTAATTTCTCCGGTATATCCTGTACCGCCAACGATAATGCATTTGTCGGTGAAGTCAATCACGGCAAAATTTGATTGACGTGTACCGTCTACCTCTGGATCAGCTAAAAACCCAGGCGCATTAATCACGGTCCAATCGGACTGAAAATCTACCAATTCATCGGCCGAAGGTTGGATAAACATATTGCCAGCGAACTGGTTGGACCAAGGAAATTCATTAATCACTCTTACGGACAGTCGGTAGGATGGGTGAGCGCCAGCATATACATCACGTACATATATGTCCTTATCATTTAAGTAGTTGCAGATTTTTGCTTTGAGCGATCGAAACTTACTTGGTTCAAAGGGTTTGTTAATTGGTCCCCACCAAACGGCATCTTCGGTGAGAGCGTCTTTTACAATAAATCGGTCCTCTGGACTGCGACCAGTGAATTTACCGGTATTAATTGCGATGGCTCCATGTGCCGTGCGCACCGCCATGTTCTTAGAAATGCTGTGTGCCTCAAGCACATCAGGGTGAAGGTTGCTAAATACTTCTCTAGCCTTAATATGCAATGCATTTAAGGCTTCTAGGTGGTTCTTAGAAGTCATTATTACTGTGGTTCTTAAAATGTAATAGGTATTACAAAGAAACGCAGTAATTCAATAGGAGTTCAGCTTCTAACTATTTTTTAACTAGAGCTACTAACTATTTATCCACATTTGTCTCGTTTGAGCCTATTAGACTGAGCCAACCCGCGATAAAGAGAAGACCACCAAGGGGCGTAACGGGTCCCAAGAATGAAAGATTCATACCCATAAGTTCATCCAATGCCAGCAAGTATATAGAGCCAGAGAATAGAAGAATACCTGAGGTCCATAACCAAACGGTCACTTTCTTGTAGTTGCCTTGAATCACCGCGAGGAGTGCCAGCGTGTGCACCAAATGGTACAATACCGCAACCTTGTAGGACTCTAATGAACTCGGGTCTAGAATTTCTTTTAATGCGTGGGCTCCTAAAGCACCTAGTGCAACAGCCAAAGCACCAGAAATGGCAACTAATTTTTTCATAGCGTGAAGATACGGTCAGAGTACTAAAACCTCTTTGTGGTAAAACTAACATTAGTTGTTAATAATGTTTTATTTGAAACATGAGGTTTGTGTGGTATTTTAGGGGAAATCTCAATGTAAATGACCAAAGTATTACTCATCGGTGCCGGACTGAGCACGCAGAAATTAGTTCCTTATTTAAAAGGGTTAGTGCAGTCTCACGGTATTGAATTAAGAGTAGTAGACCGTGATAAATCTATTGCATCAGCTCGTATGGGAAGTGCAAACGAAGGTTGCTCGATAGGAGAACTAGATATCACCAATGTTGATGCATTAGACGCAGAGATTTCTAGCTGTTCAATAACTATCAGCATGGTCCCAGCGCACATGCACTTAGCGGTTGCAAAGGCTTGTCTTAAACACGGATCACATTTGATTACAGCCTCTTATCTCACAAAAGAGATGGAAGCCCTTTCACAGGAAGTACAAAAACAAGGTCTGGTTTTTTTGAATGAATGTGGCTTAGATCCCGGTATCGACCATATGAGTGCGATGCAACTAATAGAGGGTATACGAGACAAAGGGGGCAAAATTAAGTTGTTTGAAAGCTTTACTGGTGGTCTTTTAAGTCCGAGCTCTGAAGGCACCAACCCTTGGCGCTATAAGTTCACGTGGAATCCTAGAAATGTAGTCTTAGCGGGGCAGGGGGGCGCTGTGAAGTTCCTGCAAGAAGGCAAATACAAGTACATCCCGCCACACATGGTGTTTCGTAGAACCGAATTCATGAATGTCGAAGGTTATGGCCGATTTGAAGGATTAGCCAATAGAGATTCGCTGAAGTACCGTGAGGCTTATGAATTAACAGAAGTGGAGACCTTGTACCGCGGAACATTACGTAGACCTGGATATGCTCGTGCTTGGGATTGTTTTGTTCGCCTTGGAATGACCGATGATTCTTATGTAATCAAGGGACTAAAGCAGATGACATTCAGGGATTTTACCAATTTATTTTTAGCTTATAACCCCAATGATAGCGTTGAGTTAAAGCTCAAGTACTACTTGAATATTCCTCAAGATTCTGAGATTTTTGCGAAGCTTGAATGGGCAGGTATTTTCTCCCATTCAACTTTTGATTTTGACCAGGGCACTCCTGCTCAGTGTTTAGAGTTCATTCTTCGAAAAGTATGGAGTATGGAGCCTGAAGACAAAGACCTCATTGTGATGTATCACAAAATAGGTTGGGAGCAGGATGGTTCCCTTCATATGATTGAAAGCTCCATGGGGGTAGAAGGAGAAAATTCCTATAGTACAGCGATGGCAGGTACTGTTGGACTTCCTTTGGGTATTGCCACAAAAATTGTTTTGGAAGGTAAGGCTCCTGTTGGTGTGCAACGTCCTATGACAAATGCATGGTATGATCCTATTTTGACTGAATTGGCCGCAGATTACGGTGTGAAATTCACGGAGAAAACGGTTGAATACCGCGGTTATTAGAGACTGGCGTAAAAGGGTTCAAGGACTTCACGAACCTCGTCAGTGTATTCTTGCGGCGCCTTGTAAAGCACGAATTCTTTTCGGGTCGTTTCTACTGAAGTTTCCTTGCTAAAAGCAAGAATAACACGGTTTGCAGCGCGATCGCTCTTAGGTCGGATGCCGTATATAGATATCGGGTGTAGGTTTTCTTCAATACCCGCTTCTATCATTTGATCTGCTTTGTCTGCAGGTAGTACGCACCAGAATGTTCCAGTTTCCTTTAAAAGCCTTGAAGCATGCTGAATAAGGGAGTTAAAATCCAAGGTTAACGCATGTCTTGCATTCGCAACGCCTTCATCTAGTTTCGTTGGGCCCGATTCAAAATACGGTGGGTTCGATACGATGATGTCGTAAGAAACGCTCGCCTCAAAATCTTGCAATGGCTCGTGGTAGCAGATGATTCTATTGTTCCAAGGTGAGCCCTTAAAGTTTTCTGTAGCTTGCTTTGCACTAGGACCATGAATTTCAACTGCATCTACAAATGCATTGTTAAAACGCTGCGCCATTTGAAGTGCAATGACGCCACTTCCAGTACCGATATCTAATATGTGTTGTACTGAATCGTGGTGGTGATTTTCACCGGCAATTGCGCCTAAAAGACAACCGTCGGTATTCACGCGCATTGCACAACTGTCGTGCGCTACGCTGAATTGTTTCATTTGAAAAGGGCCTACAAATTTCATAGTTCTCCTGCGAGTCCAAATATCTTGGGACGCAAGGTGAAGAAATAGACAATATTTACCAAGGCAAAAATGAAATAATAGAAGTTGCCTTCTATCAGGGTGTAGGTGAGAAGAATCAAAGTGCCCAATTGTACCAATACCCATCTCCAAATATGGATTTTGGTCAAAATTTCAAGCTTGGTAAATAGTTCTTCGGTAGTATTTATCTCTCGCATTCCATTGTTCCATACGTAACGTCCCAACAGAACAAGGACAAAGGCAATACCCGGAATAGCGTATGTATTGCCTGCAAACGGCAATAAAAAGACGCTAGCGGTATCACTGGCTACATAGAGTACAACAGAGGTCAATACGAGCTGAATCATCAGCAATGCACTGAAAATCAAGTGTAAATACCTTGGATCGTATGGTTTCTGTTCGTTCATCTGTGATTAAAGGTCCAATAAACCTTGGGGCAATTCAAGATAAACGATTTTCTCAGGATGTTCAATTCTTTGAATAAAAGCTTCTACGGCAGGAACAAGGAACTCTTTTTCACCGTGCTCAATAATAAATAGATTCTGCCCGGTATTCTCTACTACATCGGTAATGGTACCAATGGCTTTATCACCTTGATAGGCTGTATAGCCTAAGATGGCCTTGTCGTAGAACCCTTCCTTAGGAGCAGGAAGCATTTCTTCTGGTAGGTAAGCATTGCAACCTACAAATCTCGAAGCTTCGTCAGGACTGACATCTTCGAGTTTAACAATGAGTTTCTTGCCGTTCAGTTTGCCCCGTTCGGCAAAAAAAAATGGAATCAGCTCTTGGTTAAATTCCAAGAATACTGATTCCAATTCTCTAAAGTATTGTGGGGTGGACGAGTCGATGTGTAATACCATCGCTCCTTTGTACCCATGGAGTTTTGTGATCTTACCTAGTAAAAAGCACTGCTCCTTTTGCACAATTACTCTGCGCTTTCTGCAGCTTCTTCAGCAGCAGCCTCCTCAGCTGGAGCTTCTTCAGCAGCAGCCTCCTCAGCTGGAGCTTCTTCAGCAGCAGCCTCCTCAGCTGGAGCTTCGTCAACAGCAGCTTCTGTTTCTACTTCTTCAGCAGGGGCTAGGGCAGCAGCGATTGAAGCAGCACGAACTTTGTTTACTTCGCTTTCCGCAGCTAGACGAGCGGTTTTATCAGCAGCTTTCTTTTCAGCGATTGCTTTCACGTTTGCACCGATTTTAGACTCCTTGTCGCTTAGCCAAGCTTCGTATTTAGCTTCTGCTTGCTCTTCAGTCAATGCACCTTTACGTACACCTTCAAGCAAGTGTTTTTTCATCATTACACCGCGGTAAGAAAGAATCGCACGCGCCGTATCTGTTGGCTGTGCACCTTTCATCACCCATGATAGTGCTGAATCAAAGTTTAAGTCGATTGTTGCTGGGTTAGTGTTCGGGTTGTATGTACCTAATTTTTCGATGAAGCGACCATCACGCTTTGCGCGAGCATCAGCTACAACTATTGAATAAATAGGACGCGACTTGCGACCACCTCTTTGCAAACGAATCTTAGTTGCCATAATTAATTGTTTTAAAAGGGTCCGAAACCCCGTTAATTAATGAATAATTGAGCGGCAAAAATACATAAATTATTGATGCACAACGCTTGCAGGCATTAACTTTCAATATGAATGATTTTGGAGCCTTCGGTTTCCATCTTGAATTCAAATGGAGTAGCGTCCAATTCAGCCATTGCCGTATCCACATCAGAATGCTTTTCTGCATCTACATAAAACAGCATAAAGCCACCACCTCCGGCCCCTAATAGCTTTCCTCCGCGTGCACCTGCTTGAGTAGCAGCAGTGTAAAGCTCGTTAATTCTGGGTGTGGTAATTCCTTTAGCCAAGCTTTGTTTCAAGAGCCAATTCTGATGCAGTAAATCGCCAAAGGCATCTAGGTCTCCTTTGATAAGTACTTCTTTGAGATCGTACACTAACTCGACCATCTTCTCCAGTGCCTTAAACTTGTCTTCTTGAGATGTGTTCTTTTTCTGTTCTGCCAAAATCTTGCTCGCACTACGTTGATTACCAATGTAGTAAAGCTTGAGATTTGCGTTCAATGCAGCTCTTGTCTTTTGACTTATATCCACGGGTTCAACATGTACAGAACCGTCTGGATGAAACTCAATTAAATTAAGACCGCCATATGCAGCTGCATATTGGTCTTGCTTGCCAATCGGCTCACCTAAAAGATCGATTTCTACCCGGCATGCACCAGCACCAAGACTTTCCTTAGTTATCTCGTGATCAGTATAAGCGTTTATGTTGTGAAGTAGGCCTACGGTAAAGCTTGAGCTGCTTCCCATACCAGTGCCACCAGGGATATCTGCTATGGAGCTGACTTCAATACCCTTGACATCAAAATCTTTGAGAACAGTGCGAAGAATGGGGTGTTGCAGCTCGTCTACGTTGTTCACAGTTTCCGTTTGGGAATACTTACATCGGATTTTATCTCTTTCGAAAAATTCGTGCGTACTGATATACATGTACTTATCTATAGTGGTGCTCAGTACAGCGCCTTTACGCTTTTGAAAAAAGCTCTCTAAATCGCTGCCACCACCTACAAATGAAATTCTGAAAGGGGTCTTGGTAATTATCATGCTGCTAAAGTAGTGGATTGTTGAAAACCTAAAGTTTTCCAAGCATAAAATATTACTCGAAGTACTGCGTAGATTTAGAAAGTAACAACTAAATACACTCTGATATGCAATACAAAAAACTTGAATTTCATTGGTGCAAAGTTCTACAAGTTCAACTCTTTATTCGATTGAATCGTCTCTATCGAACTTATCAAATGCACAATTTATATACACGAAGCTATTGTTTTAATCAACTACCTAAACTGAAATAATATGTATGACTCAAGAGGTTTAATTAGAAGTAAAAACACTTTTCAAATCCAGAAATACGGTAATGCTATTCAATCCCAGCTAAAAGATTCACATGATCAAGTACTAACGGAACTTAATGATTGTTGTCGTGCCCTTACAGTAGATCTAATGGAATATGACGATACTGAAAAACTGGAGCGTCAAATAGAAAAGTTGGAACGCTTTTCTTTCAATGTTGCAAAGTTCAGTACTCTATTACCACTATTACCAAATGAAATCATGGTCTTTCCTTCGGCAGATGAAATGAGACAATTCACCAATACATTTTATTTCAAATTACTTGACGAATGTGCTCGAAAAAAGAACCATTATAAAATTTTGAAGAACAATTAATCAACGAATCATGAAAACAACAATCACTCAGCCTATCTACCAAGAAGCTATGTCTATTAATCGCACCATCCAAAAGCTTGTACGCGGATATCACAGCAATGGCACATTCAACCTCGCCTTTAAAATCAAAGACGATATCATCAGTATCTGCAACGAACTTGATCAAGGGGTTGCCGCAAGATTTGAACATACCTTTGAAGACTATTATTCAAGGGCCGTGCAAAGTTCTAATGAGCTCCTTGACCATGTACGAATTGCCAATGCAGCACGTATGTTGAAAGGTGGTTTCCCGGAAGAATTAATTCAACGTATTAGATTGCTCCAAATGAAATTGATTCTCGTGCTCGAGTTATTCAAAACAGATGTAGCTTTGGATTATATTACATTATCAAATTGGGCCCGTCAAAAAGTGGCCATGAGTTAATTGAACAAAGAAGAAATCATAGGACTGAACTGGTGGGCACGCGAGAAAGTACGTGGGTTCATGACAGGATTGCATAAAAGTCCGGATTTTGGTTTTAGCCTAGATTTCGCGCAGCATCGTGCCTACGTCCCAGGTGATGCGCCGAAGTTTATTGATTGGACTGTATTGGCACGTCAAGACAAGTACCTCACTAAACAGTTCGAAGCAGAGAGTAATCTGCGCGCCTACTTTTTGTTAGATTCAAGTGCTTCTATGAATGGAAGTACCGGCGTGAAGTGGTCATTTGCCGTTCGACAAATTGCCTTATCGGCAGCACTGTTGAGCAAACAAAGAGATGCGCTTGGGCTACTTGATGTGAGGGCAGGAGAGGAAGTCTTGTTTGAGGCCAAGAATACTGAAGACGCTATGGAACAGTTACTCCTACACGTAGCAGATCGCTGTGAATTGTCTTTTGGTAATGGTTCAATGGTAGCAGCTGCAGAACGACTATTGTCTCAAATTCCCCCGAGAAGTGAGGTAATAGTATTGACAGATGTATACCATGAAGACCTAAAAGCTTTTACTACACAGCTTGGTGCCTTAGTCGATGCTGGACATTTTGTGAAACTTGTATTGTTGGTTTCCCGTGAGGAGGAGCTTGATGGCCAATTCTACGCAGGTTCATTTGTAGCCGATGCTGAGACAGGAACAAAGACAGTACTTTCACTTCAAGATGCGGAAGGCCTACCTACTTTTGTTGAAGGACAAATTCAACTCGTCAAAGAGCAATCTGGGCTTTACGGAATACGGTATACTGTTCTTGAAGTAGAAGATCATCCGCTACATAGCTTCAGGAAGATAATATCTTCATAATCTAGCATAAAAAAGCCCGACCAATGGCCGGGCTCTTGGAATGATAATCGATGTTATTTCTTAGTACTGCTACTGGCAGCTGCATCGTCTACTTTCTTTTGTTGGGCTGGAGTAAGACCTGTGGCTTCTTCAGCCTTTTGTCCTTCCTTAGCCTTTCTGCGTGCATCTTTATCGGCCTTAAACCTATCATCAAATACTGTTATACTCACACCTGCACTTAGATTAACTCCCATAGTGGCTGCACCAATCTGCGGATTACTGCCGTCTTGAATCAATGAATTCGCAACTGTAGCAATATCACCAACCGTATTAGAACCTGCGTAAATATGCAGAATTGGAGTTATTCTAAACTGAATCGCAGCATTGATGATATCTGCATTCGTCTCGTCCAAAGCTAGGTAGTAACCTCCTTTTAGTTGTAGGTTACGTCCAAGCCAGATCATTGTATTCAAACCGAAGTACTCGAAATCTCTAAACGAATTAGATCTCGCAGTGTAATGAGCACCAATGTAGCTGTACTTGTTTAAGTAGAAGTTAGCCGCAGCATTTGTGTTTTGTGCAATCTGAAGTGTTTGTTGGTAGTTTCCATTACTCAGAGTAGTACCAATGGATGCACTAAGGTCTTCAGTATACTGGCTTACCGCTTCTCCTACCTTAACGGATAGAGAATCGCCGGCTTGAGAGGTGTATTCAAAACCGTCGATTGTGCTTGAACCTGACCAAGTTTTTGAAGTTCTACTTGCAAAATTCAGTGTCTCAGCTCCTAAGCCGTTCATGCTGAAAGCTAGTTCCACTCTTTTAACAGGCTTGTAGGTTAAACCAAAGCCAATGGATGATGTCATGCCTCCCATTCCTAAGTTATCGCGAACAGAGTTCAAGAGTTTGTCTGGTGTTACAGCCGAGCCAACATTCTGAAGGCTATCTAGATTGTTAAAGTCGATGCCTCCAGCGATATCAACATCGTAGTTAATCGCGAATGAGTTCGGTGCTCCAGAGCTACCTGAAGTACTAATATTGAAGTTGGTAGCATTTACATTGAAGCTCGTCACGTAGTTGTGCATCGTATAGGTTGCGCCAACACGCAGCTTATTATCCATTAGCGTACGCTGGTATCCGAAATAGGTGTTTTGGTTGACTTGTAAATTCACCCCGAAATCTGAAAAATCACCGGTATAGTTAGGGTCAAAAGTTCCAAATGCATCCACCATTCCAGATTTCATAAAGCGAACAAGATCATTGTCAATTACTGCACCTACCGTAACATCCAATTCCGTTCCCGCAAATAAGTAGTTATCACCCAGTTTTATTCCAAGATGCGGTAGGACAACATTGGTTTCGAACATAAAATCTGTTGAGGATAAACCTGTGCTTAGCATGTTACCTAGCAAATCATTTGTGCCAAGCAATTGTCCTGCGGTCGCATTTAATCCTGCGTTGGCTTGAAATCCAGCATAACGCAACTGAAAACTAGTCATTGGATCTGCTCCTGGGTTCTGGACAATATTATCAGGGTTTCCTGAAAGGCCAAAGGTGGTCAGATTCTGAGCCATTACACTTGTGGTAATGACAATTGATAAGAGTATGATTAACTTTTTCATTGTTGTCATTTTAGAGTGTTAGACTTACTTCAAGTTGTACTCCTAAAGAAATACCGATGGTTGCATCTGTTCTCAGTTTCACTGGGTCCGAACCTCCGTTGTAGGTATCCATGGTCGCTTCAGCAATTACTGATTTGGCGCCTAAAACAGCTTTGAGTGCTGCACCATTTAGGTCTATGGTAATATCAGAAGTACTCGGAGCTGTTACAATACCATTGGTATTAGGAACACCGCTGACTAGTAGGTCTACCGTTTCCATATGAACTTCATTCCAGTTCTCATCGTAAAACTTTAGAGCTACGGTGGTTTCTAGTGGGAGGGTGGTTGTATTGCTCATGAAAAGTTGAATACTCTGTACCTCCATGTTATCGGGAACAGCCGCTCCAAGGTTTAAGTCTGTAGCTAGTGTATCACCGAAAGCCAAGCCGGTAGCAGTGATAGTAAATGGTAACTCCATTAATAAGTCGCCCGCAATCGCACTCGTGCTCGTTACAAAGTTTTCTGTCCCAAAGGTGGCCGTATCGTGGTTCACATTTACTGCACCACCGTATACAATACTGTCTTTAGGAAGTGTAAAGACATCTGTGATTTGGCTATTCGTGTTATCATAAGTCAGCGTACCTGTTTCTGTATCGCCCAAAACCGTTGGATAGGGTAATACAAAGTCAGGGCCGTTCAGCGAAGAAGCTGTTCCGTTTGCATACGAATCGAAATCTAAAGCCAATTCGATAGGAAGACCTATAGAATTTGTTATCTCCATCGAGATTGAAGGCTCTGAGAAGGTAATTGTACCGTCAAAGTTCTCAAGGAAATCAACTGAAAGAGGGACAGACCCATTATCGATGTTAATGGTTTGTGTACCGAAGAATCCTTTGATGTGCCCAAACTGAAGATTGGTCATTTCAAAAGTCATATCCAAGGCATCTGAACTATCAATGGATACTTGATTTCCTGAACCAACAAGCGTCGCACTCACCGAAATAGGGAGTTTACTATGGTTTTGTGAAGGATCAGTAGTCAAATCTAAAATCGTATTATTAAGATTGATAGCACCCATTACGGTTTGGCCTGCAGGAATAGTTATGGTGGTATCTACCTCAACACCATTCTTATCCGAACCTGGAAAGCCAATTTCTATTTCCAGATTTTCCGCGAGGGTAGAAGTGAATTCATAATCGAAGTCGGCAGTGTTAAATTTCAGCTCTTTTAATTCTTCGCTTCCTCCTGTGCTTAAATCTACATATTGTGTATCGCTCGAAATATTCTGAGTAACAAGAGAAGTTACTGCATTATAAACTTCCAGATTAGCAGTATTGATGTCTAAACTTAATGCATCGGAAGTATCAATAGCAACAAAATTTAAGCCTGTACCTGGAGAACTCAGTGAGGTGATTTTAAAACCAATATCGTTTGGAAGTGATTTTCCTACAAGACTCTCAGTATCTGAAGTCGTTCCACCGTTGGCAGTTGCATTAGACAATGAAAATGAAATTATAGTATTACTTGTGGAATTATCTACAAGATCTATTCCCATACTTACGACTGCGGGCCAATCATTCGTCAATGAGAGAGTCATTGAACCGCTTGAAAACGACGCACTCGTGAAGGTACCGAATCCACCACCGCCATAAGTGCCAATATTGTTCTCATTCAGTGTTGGGAATGGAGCATTGCTGCCGTGTGCTGAATTGATGGTAGCTAATCCGGCATCCGTGGCAACAGTTCCCAATGAAATATCAGTGCTCATACTAACGTTGTTCACTCCAATCGTTCCCATAGAGATGGAACTTGTGGCAGGGCTTTGGGCAGGTAAGGAGATTAAATCATCAACACTCAATGAGAAAACAGAATCTTGTGCAACCACAAGCTTGTAGTCCATGTTGTCGTCATAGATTAGGGAATCGTCCGGTACAAGTAGGTGGTCTAGGGTAAGGTTGATATCACCTATGGGTAGCGCAATTACTGGCTCTGTGATGATATCTACGCCATCAACACCTACAGTATCCGTCTGGCAACTCGCGAGATATAGCGATGCTGCTAGAAGGCCTAGGAATCTTTTCATGAAGAATTGGTTTTAACTAGGGACAAAAGTACAAACACCGTGCCCAAAGACTCGGATCATAGGTCACACTTTCTCAAGAAAGTTGGTAAGCCCTGAAAGTTGCTGGGACATGATGTATGCTGTAAACAGCTGTTGCAAACCTCGTAGGAAGACAATGACGATCAAAATGGAATCAAAACTAGGCGACATGCCTAGATAGTTATTGATTATTAATGAAAAGATTAGCGAACTTATAATGACTAATTCCCGGAGGTTTTTGTTTGTGGCATCCCATTTCGCCGCCTTGAGTCGGTAGCTGTGCAGCTCGTCTAATTCAATCGTATTGAGGGAATCAATATCTTTTGCCAACTCACTTGCTTTGGCATGCCAAAAATCTTGTTGTTTTTTAATTTTCGAAATGACTAGCATCCATACGGCGATAATTGCCAAAGTAATTGCGCCAAATTTTAGAGATAAGTAAAGGCCTAGAAGCGTAAATAAAAGACCGGGGATGAATTGGCTCCAACCTACCAATAAGAAATTTATCGCCTGTACACTTTTACCGAAATTGACTTTTTGGATTTGACGCTCCTCCTCGGGTGTTTCTTTTCTGAACTCGGTGAGTAGCGCAATACGCTCACTAGCGTTTGAATATTGTGCCCAGCGGCCAATGAAAAAACGAAGTGACAAAAGTGCTCCTAAACCTATGGTATAGCTCACCAAACTGCTTTCAAAAGCGCCAAGCGAAATCATTTCATGTCCGAGAAAGACTGCGCGAAGTAATGGGAGAGAGGCGAGAATAGGAAGGGTTTCTAGAATGCCTGAAAATGCCACCAAAGCCAAAAGGTTTTCTAATCGCATGCCAGAGCTGCGGTTGCGGTAGAACTTAAGGGCTAGTTTGATGGAATTTGACTTTCTCATTCTAGTGCCGAATTTTTAACTATTTCGAGACCGTACCCAGCCACACCCACACGTTTGATAGGATTGTTTGTAACCAAATCAATGTTCTTTATACTGAGTTGATGAATGATCTGGGCACCAATTCCAAAATCTCGCGTATCCTTCATTGAGCCAGTAGCTGTCAATTTGCCATCTTCCTTGAATTGACGAATACGTTGCAAAATTCGATTCGCACTACGCTCTTGATTCATGTAGATAATTGCGCCTGCACCTCTTTTCGAGATTGTGGCCAAAGCGCGCTGGAAATTAGTCGCCTCATTCGATGTTAAAGAGTGAAAAACATCATTCGCAATACCCGCACTTTGAATACGTACGGGAACGACATCTTCCTTTTTCCATTCACCCATGGTCAATGCGATATGGACCTGCTCATTCGTCTTTTGCTCGAATGCATGCAGCGTGAAGTGGCCATAAGGCGTATCTACTTCTGTTTTAGCTGCCAATTCAATCAAGCTCTCCTTTTCCATTCTAAAAGCGACCAAATCTTCAATACTGATCACTTTAAGCTGGTGCTTTTTAGCGATTTCCCGAAGTTGGGGTAGACGTGCCATAGTGCCGTCTTCATTCATGATTTCTACGATGACACCAGCGGGTGCTTTCCCGGCGAGTCGAGCTAAATCGACAGCCGCCTCTGTATGTCCTACGCGGCGTAAAACACCACCAGGCTTAGCAATAAGGGGGAATATGTGACCAGGACGAGCAAATTGTTCTGGTTTAATCGTAGGATCAACAAGGGACTTTACAGTCATGTAGCGGTCGTACGCAGAAATACCTGTAGTACATCCTTCACCGATACGGTCAATACTTACTGTAAATGCCGTTTTGTTCGGATCTGTATTGTTCTGAACCATAGGTGGCAAATCCAATTCTTCAGCGCGCTGCGGTAAAATTGGTGTACAAATCAACCCACGACCTTCAGTGGCCATAAAGTTGATCATCTCAGGCGTAACACATTCAGCTGCTGCCACAAAATCACCTTCGTTTTCACGGTCTTCATCATCTACTACGATAACTACTTTTCCGTTGGCAATATCTTCTAAGGCTTCCTCTATGGTATTCAAACTCATTCTTGAATTCTTTTTGTGGGCTCCCAAACACTTGAGCTTACTCCTTTTAAATAACGAAAGTGACCAATAAGCATGGCCGCATTCATGGCACAAAAGTAAGCGATAGGGCCATGTATCTTGAATTTAACCAACAGAAACTGAACGGGTAGAAGTGCTAGTAGGACGAGTCCGTATATCTGGGTGATTGGATTCAATATCAAGGCAAGGAGTAAAACGATGATGATATGTGGAGTAAACCAGCGAAGAACTTTGTGTAAAAGGAAGGCATAACCCAAAGGCCAAGACTTTTTCAGAAGCACATTTCTAAACCTTTTTAGATTTTGAAAGTTGCCCAATGATATTCTGATTTTCCTCTTGAACTCCTCGTCAAGCGACGTACTGACCTCTTCGTAACCTATAGCTTTTGGATTAAAAGCGATTTTGTAGTCATCGACTAAAAGCTGCATGGTTTGAAAGAAGTCTTCCATAAAGGTAGCTTCAGGTATAGGCTTCCACAATTTCTTGCGAATGGCATACAGGCCACCTTCCATACCCAAGCAAAATCCAAAGCACTGGCTTTCGCTTTGTCGAATGACATTTTCCAAGTTCAAATAAGCCCCTTCAGTCTTGGCTGTATTGTTTGATGCTTTACCGCTGTAGGTAAGCGC
>CBFHHP010000005.1:39342-40871 GCA_965655745.1 uncultured Schleiferiaceae bacterium | reverse complement strand
GAAAGATGCGACAAGTTGCACAATCGTATTTTCTTTGAATATGATATTGGCATCGGTCGCAATGAGGATACTACCTGTTGCTTTTTCCGCCAAGATGTTCATGATTCCCGATTTCCCAGTGCGCTCTGTGGTTCGGTAAAGATGCAAGCTTGGGTATTCCGATTGAAGGGAGGTGATGATCTCGTCGGTACCATCGTTACTTTGATCACTGCCTATAAACACAGAGATCTTCGTAGCGTCATAATCCGTGGTGTAGATGCTGTGAATCTTTTCCTCAATAACCTCTTTTTCGTTGTACGCAGCAAAAATTATAGAGACTTCCGGCTGGAATTCAAAATCTTGAGGACCTTGTTTTGATCTGCGAAGTCGCATCAATCGTACGGCAGGATAGAGGCCATAGGTTAACCCAATTAAGGCTACACTTATCAATGCTATATATGCTCCTAGTTGGGCCATGCGGAGAGAATTGCTTCAATGGAATTTGCGCTGCTAAATCTACGACTAATATCCTCGTGCAGTGCCTTTGCAACCTCCGTGGCTTTTTCCGTATCTGAACACAATTCCACAAGATATTTGGCGAAAGATTCGGCATCATCAGCGATAGGTATTTTTGTAGTATTCGAGCCGTATATTCCCTCTGCGCCCACACTCGTTGAGACTGTGGGGACACCATAACTACCATTTTCCAATAATTTGATTCTCACGCCAGAGCCGCTCAATAATGGAATTACACTAATTCCATGTCGCATAGAAAACTCTTTAGCATCCGGTACTCTTCCATGTACAAAGACATTCGTCAAATTCAGATTTTTAAGATGATGAGGAGGGTTATTACCCGCGAGATGAAACTCAATTGTTGGATCGATACGTGAAATTATTGGCCAAACATATTCTATAAACCACTCTACGGATTCAAGATTTGGTAGCCAATCTAAAGCTCCAAGAAAAAAACATTTTTTAGGTTCTATGGGAAAAGGTTTTATACTGGAAATAACAGAAACGGGAACAAAAAACGTAGCGCTATTAAATTGTTTAAACCAGAGGGCATCCACAGGACTTAGACTCCAAATTGAATCAACATTTTGGGCTAGAGATAATTCAAACGACTTCAAACGACGAGCTTGCAGTCGAAAGTACCATCGTTTAGGTATGAGGCGTGTATTATTTGTACTTCTCTCCCAAATTACATGTTCAAGATTATGAGCGCGCAGAGCCACAGTTTTACCAATAGATTTGACTTGGTGGAGGTAATCGCCCATGAATGCCCCTTCAAGAATAACAGCATCAAAAAACTGCGATTCAAATCTATTCAACCAATCCACAACTGATTTTCGATGGAATCGAACTGTATTAAATGGTTTTTTTGTGAATAGTAGATTGAATAAACCGTTAAAAATATTGGGAGAGGTATTTTCTTCAAACGACTTCAGTCTAATCGACGCCAAAATTCCAGGAGGAAAATCGCCTATTTTCTTTCTATGCTTGACGGTATTGATAGCACCATAGGTAATGGAACAGTCACCCATTTC
>CBFHHP010000005.1:12191-39243 GCA_965655745.1 uncultured Schleiferiaceae bacterium | reverse complement strand
GGGAGGAAAATCGCCTATTTTCTTTCTATGCTTGACGGTATTGATAGCACCATAGGTAATGGAACAGTCACCCATTTCAATTAAATTCTCTAGTAAGCGAGCCATGGCGATTGAACTCCCGTCTTTAGCAGGATAGGGCACCTTGTTTGAAAGTATGAGGACTTTACGCATTGGCTTTGCCTTTACGCAGTTTCGACGAAATGATGTTGAACCATTCTCCCGAAAGTAATGCCCGATCGGTTGAAGCGCTGTAGGTAAGCCACAATGCAATAGGGGCTAAAATGATAGACGGCAGCCAGCTAGCAAGCTCTACATCCATCAGCATTTCTCTGCCCATTTTTTCAAAGGTGGTATTCAGTATATGAAAAATGAGGAAAGCGATGGTACTAATGACCAATGGCAATCCTATACCGCCTTTTCTAATGATACTGCCCAATGGGGCGCCGATAAAAAACATGATCAAAACGGCTACTCCAAGTGCATATTTCTTATAGTACTCAATCCAATGACGCATGTACATCTCTTCGCGCCAGTCCATTTCGCGCTGTTGTTGTCGCAAGTAGTCAAGGTTGCTTCTAGCCAAGCGTATGGCGTTTTGTGACGCTCGAATACGCATACCGCTCAGCAGATTCTTCATAAGGTTCGGCTTGAGCACTTCAGGCTGTCCAGTGCTGACGTCGACGTAATCGAATTTGTATTTACCGTTCAGATTTTTTTCAAAGTGCGCTTGTCGATTCTTCATCTGTTCTTCAAGCGTATCCGTCTTGGCCAACAGCTGTGAGGTGTTGAGCATCATAAAGTCGCGCCTTCTCGTCTTATAGAGGTCGTCGTTTGAAAATCCATCGAGGGGAAAGCGTATATAGGCAGTGTCGAATGCGCTTCGTGCCCACGGCATTTTGCGACGCTCTGCTCTGTCCTTTTTGACTATATCTTCATAGGTAGACCCCTCGTGAAGCTCTATTTCTAGGTACCTGCTGCCACCAACGGTTCGCATAATGCCTGAAGCGGCTGTAAGTACTTTGTGATTTCCCTTTTTATTTTCCTTGTGATCGTAGATGTAGATATCACGGAGTAATTGCTCTTCGTCGCCTTCTTTTTCGCCTATTTTGATGCTGTAACCTTCAAATCCATTGTAGAAGATACCTGGCGTGATATGAAATGCAGGTTTACTTTTTGAGATGTTGACCAATAAACTTTGCCCTTTCAAATTGGCCACAGGAATGACATTATTGTAAAAGAAAAAGGCACCTACGGCGATTAGAATATTTAATACTATCAAGGAACGGATACCGCGAAATAAGGAGATGCCTGAGCTCTTCATAGCCGCCATCTCGTAATGCTCGCCAAAGTTGCCAAAGGTGAGAAGGGAGGCGAACAGAACACTTACCGGAAGGGCAAAAGGCACTACACTCGCTGCCCAATAGAACATAAGTTCAAGGATGGTATACCATTCTATCCCTTTGCCGGCAAGATCGTCGATGTACTTCCAGACCATCTGCATCAAAAAGAAAAAAACCATGATTCCTACAGTAGGAATCAATGGTTTTATAAAGCTTCTTAAGACGTATAGGTCTAGTTTATTCATCTCTAAAGTCGGTAATACCCTGAGAATTCTGCACTATTGATATCAAACATGGATGCATCTAGCGCTGTGTTCACTTGGTATGAATCTACCGTAAATATGTTATTGGATCCGTTGTTGCCGAACTGTGTGTAATTATCAAGCAACATGGTATTCATATTTACGCCAATTAAAATTTCCTTCACTTCTTCGCTAGTAACGGGTTTGAGTCGGATGTATTGTATGGTTTCACCTTTTTCAGTGGCTCTTCCCGCCATTTTATAGCTGTAACCGTTCTGATAATTTTTTAGAATATCCGCCGGCGCTAGGCTCGTCTCTTCATCCGTAGCAGCAACTTCGATTTCCTCATCTTCTGGATAGATGAGATATGCTTTGGAACCGTCTGACAAAAACTCAAAGGCATCTGTTTTTACACGAACCTTTTGGCCGATTGCGAAAAGCTCGCCGTTGGAACTGCGCTTTTTCATACCGCCGTTACTCGGCACTTCGATAGTATTGGTAAAAGTGATATGTTGTGTCTCTAGAGCGAGCGTGCTTTCATACACTTGGTTCAACAACTTTTTAGCCTCTTCGTGACTTTGTCCAAAAGTCAAAAATGGAAGTAGTAGTAGGGCGATAATTCTCATGTGGCGCAATTTACGCATCTCTTTTCAATTTCTGTTCCAATGCGAACTCATCAGGAACTAAAACTTGTCTAGCCTTAGATCCTTCGAAAGGACCCAAGATCCCAGCGGCTTCTAATTGGTCCACAATACGGCCTGCTCTATTGTAGCCTAACTTGAGTTTGCGCTGTATCATAGAAGTGGACCCTTGCTGGGTTGCGACCACCAAGCGTGCGGCATCTTCAAAGAGTACATCTCGGTCTGACGGATCAATATCACCAACACCGCCCCCTTCTTCACCGACATATTCCGGCAATTGATAGGCAGTAGGATAGGCTTGCTGATTTCCAATAAAGTCACAGATTTCCTCAACTTCTGGTGTGTCGACAAAGGCACATTGGAGACGAATTAAATCGGACCCTTGAGAGAAAAGCATGTCTCCTTTACCAATTAGCTGATCAGCACCTCCGGCATCCAAAATGGTTCTAGAATCAATCTTCGAGGTTACACGGAAGGCAGCACGGGCCGGGAAGTTCGCTTTAATGATACCCGTAATCACATTCACCGAAGGGCGCTGCGTAGCAACGATCAAGTGGATTCCAATGGCACGTGCAAGCTGCGCGAGACGGGCAATAGGCATCTCAACCTCCTTACCGGCAGTCATAATAAGATCGGCAAATTCATCAATGACCAGAACGATGTAAGGCAGGAAACGGTGTCCCTCCTCAGGATTCAATCGGCGCGAAATGAACTTCGCATTGTATTCTTTGATGTTACGAACCATGGCGGATTTCAATAGCTCGTAACGATTATCCATTTCAATACAGAGGCTATTTAAGGTATTTACCACCTTGGTTGTGTCTGTAATGATGGCTTCGTCGGAATCTGGAAGTACTGCGAGGTAATGACGTTCAATCTTGTTATACAAAGTCAATTCCACCTTCTTCGGATCCACCAACACAAACTTGAGTTGCGACGGGTGTTTCTTGTACAACAAAGACGTTAGTATGGCATTCAAACCAACAGACTTACCTTGACCTGTAGCACCCGCCATTAACAAGTGCGGCATCTTGGCTAGATCAAATACAAAGTTCTCGTTGGTAATGCTGCGTCCCATAGCCACTGGTAACTCCATATCGGCCTGTTGAAAGCGCTTGCTTGAAATAACCTGCTTCATGCTCACCATTTGTGGTTTGGCGTTCGGTACTTCGATACCAATGGTTCCTTTACCTGGGATTGGTGCAATGATACGAATACCCAATGCCGCTAGACTCAAAGCAATATCGTCTTCAAGATTTTTGATTTTGGAAATACGTATACCTGCTGCTGGGACAATTTCATAAAGTGTCACCGTCGGGCCAATAGTCGCTTTAATCTCCTTAATTTCAATATTATAGTTTCTTAGAGTATCTACAATATTGTTCTTGTTCTTTTCAATTTCTTCCTTGTCGAAGGTGATTTGACCGTCGCCGTATTGTTGAAGTAAATCAATCCCGGGCAGTCTGAATCTGCTTAAATCTAGGGTAGGGTCATACTCTCCAAAATCCTTGACCTTCTGATTGATCTCTTTTTTGGTGGCCTCCTCTTCCTTATGCACCTCGACTTTGACATCAAACTCATCTGTTTTTTGAGCAGGATCATTTGAAACGAGAACTTCGCTAGTTTCGGGTTGTGGGGCCAATTCAACATTCAGTTCTTCCTCCGGCTCATCCTCAACCAACTCGGTCTTAATAACAGGCTCGGGAATAGACTCCTCCTGGTCGAACGAAACTGTTTGTACAGATTCTTCGGCTTCGGCCAATACGCCGTCTCCAGCTTCCTCTTGGAGTGCGTCAGGATCGGCAGCTCTTGATGGAAATTTCAATTGGCTCACTTTAAAAGTGGCAATAACGTACAGTGTAGCGCAGCCAATCAATAAGAGGTAAATGCCCACCGCGCCTAACTTTAGGCCTAATAGATGGGCAAGATAGTATGCGGTGATACCTCCTAATACTGTCGGGTGGCTTGAAACAAGTGCAGAAATAAACACACTTATGAGTAGACCAGTAATGATGACGTGATTTAATAAACCAATTGGCTTGAATCTTCGAAACTCAAAAGCATATCGCAATCCCATGGCAAAGACGTAAAACGCTATCAAGAATCCAGCTACACCAAAACCACGAAGCATTAAAACCCAGCCTATACTATGACCCAGCGTTCCAAAGAGATTTCGGGCCGCAAGATCCTGTAGCGCCTCATTATTGGCAGTATTTAAGCTATAGTCTGCGGACCAATTCCAAAGAAAACTCAGCTGTGAGAAGAACAGAAAGGCGCCAATAAAAACAAGCATTACCCCTAAGAAGATTTTCGTTGTAGGGTCGTCAGATACTTCTTTTACTCCAAGACTTGCCTGCTTGATTGCTCCAACAATTTTAGGAGGATTGTTCTTTTTAGTCGCGGTTTTTCTCTTGGCCATAGTTTCAATTGTAGTACTATCAAAAATAATTGGTTAGGCGTTAGTAAAAGCGCCTAGTTTCATAGCGTTATCAACACTTTTCATCTATTTTTGTCGTCCATTAATCCATCACATGCAAATACACCCAAATATTAAATCAGAGTACGGAAGATTACGATCTGTAATGGTTGGAATCGCCCGTAAAATGGGCCCTAAACCAGCCAAAGAAGATTGTTACGACGCCAGAAGTAGAGAAAGCGTAGAATTAGGAACGTATCCAGAAGTAGAAGATTGCATGGTACAAATGAATTCCTTGGTGGAAAAGCTCGAATCACTCGGGGTGGAAGTGCTTCGTCCAGATGTACTCGATGCGACCAATCAGGTGTTCACAAGAGACATCGGTTTTGTAATCGACAACCAATTCATTTTACCAAATGTCATTGAAGACAGAGCAAGTGAGGCAAAGGCAATGGACTGCCTTTTAAACAGGATACCTTCTTCAAACATCATTATGATGCCTAGCGGTTGCTTTGCGGAAGGCGGTGATGTCATTGTACATGAGCCCTTCGTCTTTGTAGGTGTAAGCAATGATGAGACATTCGATACGTTCATTACAGCACGAACGAATATTGCAGGATTAGACTACCTACAAGATGAATTCCCAGCCTATGATTTTAAAGGGTTTGAACTTCTGAAGAGCGATGTTGACCCTCGCAAGGGCTCACTTCATTTAGATTGCGCCTTCCAACCTTTAGGTGATGCACTATTGCTAGCTCCTCATCTTTTCAAGAATGCGGCGGATGTCACTTGGATTGAATCCCATTTCGGCACTGATAATATTTTCCATTGCAACGAAGTTGAAGCCTACGACCTCCATACAAACGTATTTAGCATTGGTCCGAATGAAGTGTTGATTAGTGCTTCAGCGGTTAGATTGAAGAATTGGCTAGAAGAAAGAGGCTACACTGTCCACGCCATTACTTATGATGAAGTTGTTAAGATGGGCGGATTGTTGCGTTGTAGTACCATGCCGTTAGAACGCGAGGAATAATGACGAAGAACGCTACAAATACCATTCTCATGGTTCGTCCTATTCGCTTCGGGATGAATGCTCAAACTGCGATTGACAATTTCTACCAGCAGCAGGATGCTGCTACAGATGCAGCCCTTGACAATGCGAAGGCACAAGCTGAATTTGATGCTTTTGTTTCCAAGCTTCGCGCTGCAGGCGTCGAAGTATTGGTCGTTCAAGACGACGAGCAGCCGCACACTCCAGATAGCATCTTTCCAAACAACTGGATCAGTATGCACGAAGACGGCTGTGTGGTACTCTATCCAATGAAGGCCGAGAACAGGAGGTTAGAGCGCCGCTCTGATATTGAAGAAGTCCTTACGAAAGCCGGTTTTATAATCGGAGAGGTCTTAGACATTTCAGATGCAGAAGGGCTGGGTACCTTCTTGGAGGGAACCGGTTGTATCATTTTTGATCACGATCAGAAAATCGCCTACATGGCCCGTAGTCAGCGCGCTGACGAGCATTTGTTTGAAGAAATTTGTGGTCGATTTGAGTACCAGCCCTTAGTATTTAGCGCCTTCCAAGACACTCCAGAAGGCCGTCAACCTATCTACCATACCAATGTACTTATGTGTATGACGGATAAATACGCGGTCCTTTGTCTCGATGCTATAGATGACCTGGCAGAACGCACGATGGTCACCGATACGATCAGAAAAAGTGGAAAAGAACTGATCGAGATCTCAGAAGCTCAGAAACACCAGTTTGGAGGAAATATGCTGTTGGTGAAGGGAGACGGAGATGCCTTACATTTGGTAATGAGCACAAGTGCATTCAATTGCCTCACTAATGCACAGAAAGCACAAATAGAGGGGTACCATAAAATCCTTCACTCAGACCTTACAACCATAGAAACTCTTGGCGGGGGAAGTGCAAGATGCATGCTCGCTGAAATATATTTGCCAAAAAAACCGTAGCTCATGAGCTTAGAACAAAACATAGGGTCAGTAATTCACGAACTGTACGGGGTAGAAGCCTCGGTGGAATTACAAGAAACCAGAAAGGAGTTTGAAGGCGACCTCACATTGGTCGTTTTTCCGTTTGTAAGAGCTGCTAAAAAAGCACCGGAAATGGTGGCTAATGAGATTGGAGAAAAGCTCTTAGAATCAGGTGCTGTTACTGCATTTAATGTGGTGAAAGGATTCTTGAATATAAGTTTAGATAGAGGTAGTTATGTTTCTGATTTTGAGTCATTTGTTGGCTCTGAAAGACTAGGGCTTCCATCACCTTCGAGCAAGGGCAAATACATTGTTGAGTACAGTTCTCCAAATACCAATAAACCGTTGCACCTTGGCCACATCAGGAACAACCTCTTGGGATATTCGGTAAGCCAGATTTTGAAAGCAAATGGTGTGGACGTTGTAAAGGTTCAGATCATTAACGATAGAGGTATTCATATCTGTAAGTCGATGCTGGCTTGGCAAGAGTACGGTAATGGAGAGACTCCTCAGAGCAGTGGACTTAAAGGTGATCATCTCGTGGGTAAGTACTACGTGAAGTTCGATCAGGTGTACAAGGCGGAAATCAAGGAATTGGTCGCTGGTGGTATGTCTAAAGAATTGGCCAAAAAGCAAGCTCCTTCGCTTCTAAAGGCGCAAGAAATGCTGCTTAAATGGGAGCAAGGCGATGAGGAAGTAGTTGATCTATGGAAAACCATGAACGGCTGGGTATACGACGGTTTTAATACCACCTACACGAAACTCGGGGTAGATTTTGACAAGAATTACTACGAAAGCAATACCTACGTCCTAGGCAAGGATGATGTGATGAAAGGCCTTTATAAAGGGGTGTTTTATCAAAAAGAAGACGGTTCCGTCTGGATTGACCTAGAAGATGATGGGTTGGATCACAAGCTTGTTCTTCGAAGCGACGGCACCTCGGTGTACATGACGCAAGACATCGGAACTGCTATTCAACGATTTGTAGACTTTGATGCCGAGGGCATGACCTACGTTGTGGGTAACGAGCAGGATTACCATTTCAAGGTATTGTTTATCATCTTAAAGCGCTTGGGCTACAGCTGGGCAGATAAGCTGCACCACTTGAGCTACGGGATGGTCGATTTACCAACGGGTAAAATGAAGTCTCGTGAAGGAACAGTAGTTGATGCGGATGATCTTATTGACAGTATGGTGGCCGATGCCGCTTCCATTTCTATGGAGCTGGGCAAACTAGACGGTCTCAGTGAGGATGAGCAAATGCAGTTGTTTACTACGCTAGGATTGGGTGCTTTGAAATACTTTATCCTCAAGGTTGATCCAAAGAAGCGCATGTTGTTTAATCCTGCCGATAGTATTGATTTCAATGGACATACAGGTCCTTTTATTCAGTACACCTACGCTCGTATTCAGAGTTTACAGCGCAAAGCAGATGGTGCTTACAATGAATCTTGGTCCGACATTACTCCAAATGAAGATGAAGTGACTTTGATCAAGGCTATCCTAGATTTCCCAGATATTGTGAATAAGTCGGCGGCGAACTTGAGTCCTGCAGTCCTAGCGAATTACACGTACGAGTTGGTGAAGAAGTACAATGGCTTCTATCAAAACAACAGTATCCTTCGTGCAGAGAATGATAAAACCATCACCTTCCGTTTGGCGTTAAGTAAAGCAGTAGGAGAGGTAGTTAAAGAATCCATGAATTGCTTGGGCATCCAAGTACCGAATAGAATGTAATATGAGTAGTGAAGTAAGAGGCCTTGAGCCACAATCCGTTTGGAACCATTTTGCAGATTTGAATGCTGTACCACGTCCTTCTAAAAAGGAAGAGCGTGTTATTCAGTTCATGGTAGATTTCGGGAATTCCTTGGGCTTGCCTACTGAAGTAGATCACATCGGTAATGTATTCATCCGTAAACCTGCTGCTTCAGGAATGGAGGATCGTACTCCTGTGGTACTTCAAGCACACTTGGATATGGTGCACCAAAAAAACAACGACACAGACTTTGACTTCGATACTCAAGGCATTGATATGTATGTTGATGGTGATTGGGTTAAAGCGCGTGGAACCACCTTAGGTGCAGACAACGGTATGGGCGTAGCCTATATCATGGCTGTGTTGAGTTCTACAAATATTCCACATCCAGCTATTGATGCGTTGTTTACCATTGACGAGGAGACTGGCATGACAGGTGCTCTTGAGCTAAAAGGCGGTATGCTGAATGGGAAGATTCTCTTAAACATTGATACTGAGGACGACGATGAATTAACCATCGGTTGTGCGGGAGGTATTGATATCAATGCCACTCGTAAGGTGAATATGGAGCCTTCTCCTGAAGATGCTACTGCCTTCGAGCTTGTAATTCGTGGATTGAGCGGAGGACACAGTGGTATGGATATCCACAAAGGCCTAGGTAATGCCAATAAGTTGATGAATAGAGTCCTTGACCGGCTTGGAGAGACAGTTCGTTTAGCTTCTTTAGACGGTGGCGGTCTTCGCAATGCAATACCTCGTGAGAGCGTAGCGGTTGTAGTTGCTCCAAATACTCAAATAGATGCTTTTGAGAACATTTTGAGCGTGGTTGGTGCTGAGCTAATTGCCGAACACGGTACGACGGATCCTAATCTTGAATTGGCTTGGGAAGAAATAGATGACCCATTAGAGGTCATTAGTGAGGAATTCCAAAGTGCTTTAATTACTGCGTTGTACACCAACCCAAATGGCATTTACCGTATGTCACCAGATATTGAGGGACTTGTCCAAACCTCGAACAATACGGCGCGTGTTCTTTTGAAGGACGGCGAGCTAACTATCCTTTGTTTGACGCGTAGTTCGGTGGAGAGTGAAAAAATGGATTTAGCACGTGCCATTACTAGAAACTTTGAATCCATAGGTTGTGCAGTAGAGTGCACTGGGTCCTACCCAGGTTGGACGCCTAATCCAAAGAGCGCCATTCTAACAACCATGACGGAATTGTACCGCAAGCTCTTTAATGGAGAGCCTCGCGTAAATGCCTGCCACGCCGGTTTAGAGTGTGGAATTCTGGGAACCAACTACCCTGAAATGGAGTTGATTTCTTTTGGGCCGAACATTCGCGGTGCGCATAGCCCAGACGAAAAAACACAGATTTCATCCGTGAAAAAGAGCTGGGAGTTTTTCCTAGCAACATTAGAAAACATTCCAAACGTAGACTGATATGTTTGAAAATTTAAGTGATCGCCTAGAAGGTGCGTTCAAAGTATTACAAGGTAATAATAAGATTACTGAACTCAATATTGCGGACAGCGTAAAGCAGATTAGACGTGCGCTAGTTGAAGCAGATGTTAGTTTTAAAATTGCCAAGCAGTTTACCAATGATGTAAAAGCGAAAGCGATAGGCTCCGGTGTGCTCACAGCAGTGAAGCCGGGGCAAGCTATGGTGAAGATCGTCCGTGACGAGATGGCCGAACTGATGGGCGGGCAGGCTGAAGGCTTAAATTTGGCAGGTAAGCCATCTGTTATACTTATGGCCGGTTTGCAAGGTTCGGGTAAGACTACCCACAGTGCGAAATTGGCCAATTACCTGAAGAATAAGAAAACGAAAAAACCGTTGTTAGTGGCCTGTGACGTATATCGTCCGGCGGCAATTAAGCAGCTTCACGTACTAGGTGAGCAGTTGGGTATCGAGGTTTTCTCAGAAGAAGGCAACCAAGATCCTGTGAGCATTGCTACAAATGCCTTGGCTCATGCTAAAAACAACGGTCATAATGTAGTGATCGTCGATACTGCAGGTCGTTTGGCGGTGGACGAGGAGATGATGGCTGAGATCGGCAATATTCATAAAGCGATTGCCCCTTCAGAGACCTTGTTCGTAGTAGATTCTATGACGGGTCAAGATGCGGTGAATACAGCAAAAGCCTTTAATGAGGTATTGAATTTTGACGGTGTTATCCTGACAAAATTAGACGGTGATACACGTGGTGGTGCGGCATTGACAATCAAAAGCGTTGTAAATAAACCCATCAAATTCATTGGTACTGGAGAAAAAATGGAGGCGTTAGACGTGTTCCATCCTGACCGCATGGCAGACCGTATTCTCGGTATGGGCGATGTTGTTTCCCTCGTAGAGCGTGCTCAAGAACAATTTGACGAGCAGGAAGCTCGTAAGATGAGCAAGAAAATCGCCACCGATTCATTTGGTTTCGACGATTTCATGAATCAGATCCAGCAAATCAAGAAAATGGGGAATATGAAGGACCTCATGGGTATGATTCCAGGTATGGGTAAAGCCATGAAAGACATTGATATTGATGACGATGCGTTTAGGCACATTGAAGCGATGATCAACAGCATGACTTTAGCAGAGCGTCAGCAGCCCGATATCATCAATGGTTCGCGCAGAAAGCGCATTGCTTTAGGTTCAGGGCGTACAGTCCAAGATGTGAACAACCTGCTTAAGCAGTTTGGTGATATGCGCAAAATGATGAAGATGATGCAAAGCGGCGGTGGACGTCGTGGAATGATGAACATGATGCGCGGTATGCGCTAAAGACATAAACTATGGTAGTTTTAGACGGAAAAGCAACATCGGCGCAGATTCGAGCAGAATTGGCCGAAAAAGTGAAAGGACTCAAGGCAGAAGGGAAAAAAGTCCCGCACTTAGCCGCCATCTTAGTAGGAGAGGACGGTGCCTCTCGTACGTATGTGAATGCGAAAGTTCGCGATTGTGAAGAGGTAGGTTTTGGTTCAACACTGATCAAGCTACCTGCAGAAACCACTGAGGATGAGCTGTTAAAAGCCATTAACAAGCTCAATAATGACGAGGATATCGATGGATATATCGTTCAGCTGCCTTTGCCAAAGCATATTGATGAAACTAAAGTTCTTCTCGCGGTTGACCCTAAGAAAGATGTTGACGGTTTCCACCCGGAAAACGTAGGTAAAATGACGCTTAATCTTCCTACTTATATCCCTGCTACGCCGCAAGGTATTGTGGAGATATTACGCAGATACAATGTGCCCACAGAAGGGAAGGACTGCGTAGTTATTGGTCGTAGCCATATTGTAGGTTCTCCGATGTCTATCCTGCTAAGCCAGCACAATTACCCGGGTAATTGTACTGTTACGCTTTGTCATTCAAGAACTAAGAATCTAAAAGAGGTTTGCCAAAAGGCTGATATCATCGTTGCAGCTTTGGGGCGTCCAGGATTTGTGACTGAAGATATGGTCAAGGAAGGGGCTTGTGTTATTGATGTGGGTATTACCCGTGTAGATGACCCTTCGAAGAAAAGCGGTTTTAGATTATTAGGCGATGTGGATTATGACGCCGTAGCGCCTAAGTGTAGCTTCATTACGCCTGTACCAGGTGGTGTAGGTCCAATGACCAGAGCTGCACTCATGATGAATACGATGAAAGTAACCGAATTGTCTTAAATCGTTTGAAGGACATAACCACATCTCAGAGTTACAGTAGCGCCGACGTGCGTAATGGACTTGTAGTGCCCTTAATGGAAGAATTTTATACTATTCAAGGGGAGGGCGCGCATACTGGTAAAGCGGCTTACTTTGCACGTATTGGTGGTTGTGATGTAGGCTGCCACTGGTGTGATGTCAAAGAGAGTTGGAACCCAGATACACATCCACCTACTCCCATTTCAAGCATTGTTGCTAACGCCAAGAATTATAGTGATACTATTGTTATTACCGGTGGTGAACCGCTTACTTGGGACATGAATCCCTTGGTAGATGCGCTTCATCAGGTCGGAATGAAGGTTCATGTAGAAACTAGCGGGGCTTATCCATTGACCGGAAGCTGGGATTGGATTTGTTTAAGTCCAAAAAAAACGGCTCCTCCAAAACAGGAATTTTACGCCTCAGCCGATGAATTAAAGGTGATTGTATACAACCAAAACGACTTTAAGTGGGCCGAGGAGCATGCTGAAAAGGTAGGAGAGGAGTGTGCATTATTTTTACAACCAGAATGGAGTAAACGTGAAGAAATGATGCCTCACATTGTGGATTATGTAATGAAGCATCCGCGATGGAAAGTAAGCCTTCAGACACATAAATATTTGAATATTCCATAAGGCATGGCAATTACAACGGACATAGATAAGGCCGTTCAGCTTTTGCTTGAAGGAGCATTGGTGGCATTGCCTACAGAAACAGTTTACGGTTTAGGTGCTAACGCACTTGATGTCAATGCGGTAGCTAAGATATTCGAGGCGAAAAACAGACCTTCATTTGATCCCTTAATCGTACATGTGGCCTCTATAGAACAGGCTCAAGAAGTGGCTGAATTAAACGACGCTGCAATAGCATTATTTAAGAAGTTTAGTCCGGGACCATTGACCTTAGTTTTACCGAAAAAAGAGGTTGTGCCTGATTTATTGACTTCAGGGCACCCAACGGTAGCCATTCGTATTCCCAATCATCCTATGACCCTCGAGGTCATTCGAAAGAGTGGACTGTGCATAGCTGCACCCAGTGCGAATCCTTTTGGTTATACATCCCCAACGACTGCTGCTCATGTTCAGGAGCAACTGGGTGACAAGATAGACGCTATTCTAGACGGAGGTCCTTGTGGCGTTGGACTAGAGAGCACCATTGTCAATCTGTGCGGAGAAACACGTGTTTTGCGTTTGGGAGGATTAGCATTAGAGGAGCTGGAATCTGTACTCGGGACTCTAGAAGTTCAAACGAGTTCCTCGAATCCAAAAGCGCCTGGAATGCTGAGCGCTCATTACAATCCTGGCGCAAGTGTTCGACTCTTTTCCAATAAACAGGAATTGATTGATAACTACAAGGGTGTTGATAACTCTAAAACGGGGGTACTTATCATGGGCGAGGGGCTTGAAGGCGCAACAGTGTTCAATTTGAGTCAATCAGAAAACGACGTAGAAGCGGCATCTCGGTTATTTACTGGCTTGAGAGCGCTACGTGCCATGGGATGTACCGAAATATGGACACATTATTTACGGGAAAAAGGCTTAGGACGCGCCATAAATGACCGCTTGAAAAGAGCTGCAAATTAATCGTTTACATAAAGGGGTTTATTCACCCTTTATTTCTTGAGCTTTTAGTATTTTGTTCGTCATGAACAGAACACTACTCGCACTATTCCTTTCCTTAGGGACATACCTCAATGGTCAGATACGTGGAACCGTCTTTGATAATAAGAAAGAGCCTATCATAGGTGCTTCGGTACGTGTGGTGCTTAATGGAGAATTAAGCAACATTGGTACGGTTACGGATTTCGATGGTGCTTGGTCGTTGGACATCTTTAATTATCCAGTTCAAGTTGAAGTGAATTCTATGGGATTCGCTTCAAAACGCGTGGTTTTACAAGATGCTTCTCCTGTTCGTATCACGTTGAAACCGGACCGCAATGTCTTGAAAGAAGTAAGTGTAGTTCAACAACGACTAAGTGAACAACAAGAGAAGAGTGCTCTTACTGTCGAGAGTATGGATGCTCTGGCCATTAAAGAGAGCCCAAGTGTCAGCTTTTATGATCACTTGGGAACGCTGAAAGGAGTGGACCTGACTTCTGCGAGTATCGGATTCAAGATCATTAATACGCGCGGATTTAATAGTACTTCACCAGTGCGTTCACTTCAACTCATAGACGGTGTGGATAACCAGAGCCCTGGTCTAAACTTCTCTTTAGGAAACTTTTTGGGTGCGCCCGATCTCGATATCATGTCCGTGGATGTTATTGCTGGGGCAAGCACAGCATTTTACGGTCCGTCTGCGTTCAACGGAGTCATCTCAATGACGACCAAAGACCCTTTTGTTTTTACAGGCATAAGTTCCAGTCTGAAAGTAGGGGAGCGTAATTTGACAGAATTAAGTGTTCGTTGGGCAGATAAGGTCAATGATAAGTTCGCCTATAAGATCAACCTCTTTGCATTAAGAGCAGACGACTGGCAGGCCGAAAACTACGATCCTACTGATGTTAGCGCAGACGACGCTTTGAACCCCGGTGGGTACGACGCTGTGAATCGTTATGGCGATGAAGAATACTGGGATGCAGGGGGAGATGTTAAAGGATATCCGGGACTGGGACGTTTTTACCGTCCGGGAATTGAAGAAAAACACCTGGTAGATTACGATACCGAAAACCTCAAATTGACCACGGCACTTCATTACAAGTTCAATGACAACGTCCGAGGTATTTATGCAATGAATTTTGGTGCAGGTACTACCGTCTATCAAGGGGATAATAGGTACAGTCTGAAGGACATTCTATTCCTTCAAAACCGCATAGAGCTTCGTGAAGAAACGGGCAAATGGTTTTGGCGAGCGTATTCAACTCACGAGGATGCCGGCAATAGTTATGATGCTTACTTCACTGCCCTGCGCATGCAAGACAGCATTGTACCAGACCAGTTCTACAGCAATCAGTACCGCACCATGTGGTACATCTTCAATAGACCGCAAGTTAGAGCACTTCCTGATTATCCATCCAATACACTTAGTAATGCAGATTTTGAAGCAGAAATGCAAAACGTGATAGCGGACAATAGGGACTTTTTTAACCAACTTCACGATACAACCAATGCCATTGTAATGAGTTTCATGGAAGCTGTTTATGGCTATTCAGTGGTGAATTACCTGAAGCCCGGAACAGCCGAGTTTGATGAGCTTAAAGGTCATATCACTTCTTCACTATTTACAGAGGGAGGAAGCAGATTCTACGACAAGAGTGCACTATATCACAGTCAAGGTGAACGCACTTTCGATACTGACGCAGGTCAATTTAGAGTGGGTGGTAATGTTCGCCTATACACTCCGAATAGTGCAGGAACAATCTTTAGCGATACTGGAGATGTAGTTATACGGAACTACGAGGCCGGTATTTATGGTGGTTGGGAACAATTCTATTTAGATGAAAGACTAAAGACCAGTGTTACAGCCCGTCTTGATAAAAATCAAAACTTCCAGCCGTTGGTGAGTCCGGCTGCATCTGTTGTCTACAAGGCAAATGAAAATCACACATTTCGTTTCAGCTTAAGCAGCGCCATTCGAAATCCAACGCTGGCAGATCAATACTTGAATTACAACGTAGGTCGAGCGGTACTATTAGGTAATCTCGACGGGTTCGATTCACTCGTAACTATAGATAATATTGTGGACTATCTCTCAAAGCCAGGGAACGAGCGTTTGACGCACGATTTTGGTTATTTCGATGTGGATGCAATTCGCCCCGAGAGAGTACGAACTGCTGAAGTAGGGTGGAGAGCTACCTTGTTTGAGCGTGTTTTCGTTGATGCGAATTATTACTACAGCAACTACAACGATTTCATCGGCTACATTATCGGTGCCAAGATTGTGGAAGGTACCACGGCTATCGATCGACTGAAGGAGCTCCAAGTATATCGTGTTGCGGCCAATGCCACCGAACAGGTTACTACTCAAGGCTTCTCAATAGGATTAAACACATTTATTGGTGATTACCACAGTCTTAGTGGTAATTACAGCTGGAACAAACTTACATCAGCGGTAAACGACCCCATTGTACCAGCCTTCAATACACCTGAGCACAAATTCAATATTGGATGGAATATGAGAAACTATCCAATCAAGAATGACAAGGATAAATTGCTGGGAGCAGGTGTGAATTATAAATGGGTAGAAGGATTCTTGTTTGAAGGTTCACCTCAATTCACAGGAAGTATTCCTTCTTATGGTTTAGTAGATGCGCAGTGCTCCTTGACCCGTAACCATTTGATCAATAACAAAAAAACAACTGTTACGTATAAAATAGGTGCTAGTAATGCACTGAATAACAAAGTGTATCAAGTATTTGGAGGGCCTTTAGTAGGGAGGTTGGCCTATCTAAGTATTCAAATTAATTAACCCCCCTTCAAAACCTTGCTTATGAAAAAGACTTTACTTTTTATTTGCGCGCTTTTGATGTCGTCAAGTGTATTCGCTCAGCGTTACACGACTCCAATCTTTAGCGAAGCTGACGTAGTAACGTCAACGAACGTAGCGTACGGTGTAAACTTTAACCCGTACATCGATTCTGCCTTATTGGGCGGAACAAATCTTCAACCATTGCAGGCAGACTTTTACATGCCTTCTCCAGCAGTTGATACGGCAACGGATCGTCCGGTTGTAATTGTATGGCATACAGGATCTTTTATTCCTAAAGGACTTAACGGTTCACCATTAGGAACGAAAGAGGATAGTGCCGTAGTAGAAATGTGTACTCGATTCGCAAGAATGGGTTATGTTGCTATTGCTGCTTCTTACCGTTTAGGTTGGTTGGCAAACAGTACAAACCTTGATTTGCGTCGTGGTACCAACCTGCTTGCAGTGTATTACTCTATCCAAGATGCTAAATCATTGGTACGTTACCTTAACCTTACTCAGGTAGGTGCAGGTAATCCTTATGGAATTAACGCAGCGAATACCATAATGGTAGGACAGGGATCTGGTGGATACATCACCTTTGCATATGCTACTATTGACAAGCATTCTGAGGTGACTGTACCTTCGAAATTCCAATACCAAGATACCATCGGTATGTTTGGTGGCACAGTGACTGTTGGTGATCCTTATGTAGATACTTCAGTTGTAGGTGATATTGACGGCTATGGTGGTCAAGTTACCGTGACTGGTCAGAACACGCTAGGTCTTCCTACAATGGACTACAGTTCTCCAGGACGTAACTACGTGAACCACCCAGGTATGCCAGATGACGTATTGATGGTGATCAACATGGGTGGTGCTCTAGGTGACGGTGCTTGGTTGGAGCAAGGTGATGTTCCAATGTTGAGTATCCACAGCAAGTTTGACTTCTTTGCACCTTACGACACAGGTATGGTATACGTACCGATTGGTCAACAATTCTTCCCGGTTGTTAGTGTTACAGGTTCTTATGGTGCTATTAAGGCAGCGAACGGATTTGGTAACAACGATGTATTCTTGAATGAGAACTACACAGATCAAATTTGGGTTGATGAGCAAAGTACTAACCCAACCGGTGAAGAATGTATTTACACTGTGGAGATACCACCAACAAATGCACTTCAACCATGGGTTGTAAATACTGCACCATGGAACTGGTATGATCCAAATGACCCTTACGCTTCTCAGAACCCTGCAAATCCAAATAACGAAGCTACTTCGCAAGCTTGGATTGATACAGTAATGGCCTTTATCGTTCCACGTATGGCAACTGTACTCCAGGCGGAAGGTGTTCCGGCGGGTATTCAGGAGTTTGATTTAGAAATGAAGGTATATCCTAACCCTTCTTCAACTGGTTTGATGAATGTGGTTACTGCAAATAATGTAGCGATTGAAACTCTAACGGTATTCGATATTACAGGACGTGTAGTTGTTCAAAAGCAAGGCCTTGGCAATGCGACAGAACTAGATCTTACAGCGTGGAATTCAGGGGTGTATATCCTCAAAGTGGAAACGGAGCAAGGAGCTGCGGTTCGAAGAATTACTGTGAAGTAATCTCCTCATAACTTTTAGTTATCCCCGCCTGCAAGGCGGGGATTTTTTTTGCCCTAATTTTGACGCTTCTTAGACAACTAGTATGATCAATTATCAAGGTGACATTATCGAGCTGAACGCATTGCCTGTTCAAGACGTTAAAAGAGCTACGATGTACGGAGATGCCGTGTTTGAAACCATCCGAATGCGCGATAATAAGTTGTTGTTTGTTGAAGATCACTACTTCCGTTTGATGGCCAGTATGCGCATCCTAAGAATGCCTATACCGATGGAGTTTACACCGGAATTCTTCGTTGACGAGGCCAATAGATTGGCTGAAGAAGTAGCTGTAACAGATGGGCGATTGAGACTACAGGTCGTTCGTAAATCTGATGGTAAGTATACGCCTGATGATAACAACGAATGCGTTTGGTGGATGGAACTTGAAGAACTGAGTTCTCAAGATTATACTTGGACATCAAAAGGACTGAAGGTTGATCTATTTAAGGACCATTACATTCAACCAGGTCTTTTATCGACATTGAAGTCGTCAAATGCACTACCGTACGTCCTAGCGGGCATTTTTGCCAAGGAAAATGGTTTTGATGCGATGCTATTGGTCAATGATAAAAAGATGTTAGTCGAGGCAAACGCGGCCAATGTCTTTGTCTTAAAGGACGACATTTTAAAGACTGCTCCTTTGGAAGATGGACCATTGAGAGGCGTCTTCAGAAAGAATCTAATTGGCTGGGCGAAAGAAATTGGCCTTGAAATCAAAGAGGAAAGTATCAATCCTTTTGAACTTCAGAAAGCCGATGAAATCTGGCTAACCAATACCATAAGTGGTGTACAATGGGTAGAGAAGTACAGGAAACGCACATATAAGGGCGATAAAGCTAAAGAGCTCATCGAACTACTTCAACGCAAATTGAACGTCTTAGGGTCCCTTTAATTTAGTAACGGATCGGAGGGGGCATTTGCCCAAAGCGCATACTTACCGCCCATTTGTTTCATCAGTGTTCTCCAAGCATCACTTGTAGCAGAAAGGGGGGCAATGTTGAATGGAGGCTCCAGTATAATCCAAGTATCACTTCTTAACTCTTCCTCTAGTTGACCTGGAGACCAACCGCTATATCCTAAAAAGAACTTTGGTTGTGGTAAAGGCATGGATAGCTCTTTTTGTTCTGCATACAATACTTTGAATAATTCAAAGTCACCACCGAGATAGAGTGAATTACCTACTCCTACGGCTCCAGGTAACTTGTCGTAACCGTGTAAATAAAACAAGGCGTCTTGCTCCACTGGACCGCCATAAAAAATAGTGTCTCTTCCACTAAATTCGTGGATAAAGTCTTGGGCGATGAGGGAAGATACCTTATTCAATGTGAAGCCTAGCGAACCTTCATCATCGTGTGCAGTTAGGTACACAACGCTTTGTTCAAAGAATCCATCATTGATCAAGGGCTTGGATACGAGGATGCATCCTTTTTTAGGGGTATTAGTCTGCTCCATTACACTAATTTAGCATTATGGATTTACATAACATACGAGAGACATACAATTTTGATTCATTGGATACAGATAAGTTGAAGGACAGTCCGATGGGTCAATTCCAACATTGGTTCGAGGAATACAAGCTATTGGGCGTTAAGGACTATAATGCCATGGCTATTTCAACGGTAATTGGTGATGTTCCTGAGAGTAGAATTGTCCTTTTGAAGGAGATTCGTGATAACGGATATGTCTTCTATTCAAACTACGGCAGTGCCAAGGGTAAAGCGCTTGAGTCCAATCCCAACATTAGTGCTTTGTTTTTTTGGCGAGAACAAGAGCGTCAAGTTCGAATTGGTGGTAAAGTGGTTAAGATCGATGAAAAAGAAAGTAAGTCCTACTTTGAAACGAGGCCATACCTCAGTAAAATAGGGGCCGCAGCTTCAAATCAAAGTCGACCTATCGGTTCTCGCAAAGAATTAGAAGAAAAGTTCGATTCGTTCACCTCGAAATATCCAGAGGGTACAGACGTGCCTATGCCTACTGAGTGGGGTGGATATTTAATCATTCCAAACCGTTATGAATTCTGGCAGGGTAGAGAGGGGAGACTCCACGATCGACTAGTCTTTGTTCTTGAAGACGATTGTTGGAATATTCAGCGCATTCAACCTTAAATGCAGGGATAAAAAAAGCCCTCTCCGTGCGGAGAGGGCTTTTATTCAAAGTCCAGTAAAGGATTAGAGCTTACCGTTTAGATCAGCACCAGCCTTAAACTTAGCTACTTTCTTAGCAGCGATTTTAATTACTGCACCAGTCTGTGGGTTACGACCGTCACGAGCTGCACGCTCAGAAACAGAGAAAGAACCGAAACCTACTAGAGATACACGGCCACCGCCTGCTAGAGTAGAACCTACGTTACCAGTAAAAGAATCCAAAGCTGCTTTAGCTTGTGCTTTAGAGATGCCAGCGTCTGCTGCCATTGCGTCGATCAATTGTGCTTTGTTCATTGCAATTAATTTTTATTAGTTTTTATTAATACGAATGCTTATCAAATATAGCCGAAATTTGCATCCATCCAAGTATTCATGGGGGTTGAGCGAAAAAAAGTTTAGCAAAAATTGTTAATAACTCAGATTTGAGGCAAAAGTGAGTATAAAAACTTAGTAATCAAGGGGTAAAACCGCCACTTTAAGCCCGTTTATGAATGATTTTGCATCCATATTCTTCTTTCCGTTAGGCTTAATCTCAATGATTTCAACACTTCCGAGGGGGTAATCAAGGTATAAACGCTTTTCAGAAACGCTTAAAACTGGTTTTTCGGAGGCATGCGTTCGTAAACCAACTCGCGCCCTCATAAACTTAAAATCTCCATAGTAGGACCCCGGGAGAGGATTTAGTCCCAAGATTTGTTGTACCAACTCGACCGGAGTTCTCGATAAATCAAGCTTGCTATTGTCTTTATTGAGTTTAGGAGCATGAGTAGCTAGCTCGTTATTCTGGGCAATCGGGCTTAGTGTGCCAGAAACAAGACCTTTAACGGTTTTTAATACAAGATCCGGGCCTAATGACATAAGTTCATTGTGTAGTTCGCCCGTAGTCATATCATCTTTTATTGGATGTTCAATCTGCAAAAGCGTACCGCCAGTATCTATTTTCTTGTCTAACAAAAATGTAGTGAGTCCCGTAAAACGGTCACCGTTAATAATTGCCCAATGTATCGGTGCCGCACCCCTATATTTTGGCAACAATGATCCATGTAAGTTAAATGTGCCTAAGGCAGGCATGGACCAGACTATTTCAGGGAGCATTCTGAACGCCACAACAATAAATAGATCTGCATTTAACGACCGCAGTTCAGTTATAAAGTTTTCATCTTTTAGATTAGTGGGCTGTAACACCTTTAATCCGTTTTTAACGGCGCATACTTTTACTGCGCTTTCTTGCAGCTTTCGTCCACGTCCAGCTGGCTTATCGGCAACGGTTATGACCGCAGGTATTATATAGCCGGCCTCAATTAAAGCTTCAAGAGGAGGCACCGCAAATTCGGGCGTTCCCATATATACAATACGTGTATTAGTTCTTGAGCTCATCAGGGTTGCAATTAAGATCGAACCAAATATCATCAAAAGAATGACCATCTCTTAGCATTTGCTTGATAATCGTAGGGTCTGGATAATGATTGAAAGTACATGCGCTGCAAACACCACAACGCTTATCATCCTTTTGACCGAAGTAATATGCTATTTGTTTGGTCATGCATTCTTCACTTTTCAAGAAAGCTAGCATTGCATTTGTGCGTTCTTTTTTAGCATTGATATAAGCATCAACAAAAGAGGAAGGAAAGCTTACGTACTTGTCGGCAGGGCGCGGTTCCATAAACTGAATAGCACTTTTGTTGTCTGCGGCCTGGTATTCTATCAACCCCTTGGTCCGAAACGAGAGTAACAACGTATCAAAATCAGAAGGGGTTAACATAGCCATTGCAGCTATACGTTTTCGATCAAATCGAATAGGTCCATCGACAGCGAGTGGGTACATTCTGTAAAGCGCCCCGAGAACTTCCTTAGATTCCTGAGTAAGGTGCTTCCAGTTTTCAGGGGTAGAAGTAAACTTGATTTTAGGGACACTAAATGCTGATTCAATGAACTGCCAATAACCTCGTTGTTGTATTAGTTTAATGAAGTTAAGCAACTTAGGAATAGCTAAATCAAATCGTTTAGCGAGATCAACAATATTAAATTCAATCTTTTCTTCTAGTCCACTACCTATTGCTATTTGATGCTTGCTACAAAACGATTTATAAAAAGTCTCTACAGCTCGAATATCAGGTAATTCTTCGATGCTTTTGTTCAACCGCTCAAAATCATATTGATTGTAAAGCAAATGTGTATGGCTTGTATCACCATTTCTTCCTGCACGTCCGATTTCTTGATAGTACCCCTCCAAGGTGTCGGGAACATCCCAGTGTACAACCCAGCTCACATCACCTTTATCTATTCCCATACCAAAGGCTGTCGTAGCCACCATTACTTTGACCTCATTGGCAATCCACGCAGCTTGGTTCTTGATTTTAATGGCGTCATCTACTCCCGCGTGGTAAAAACAACTAGCAAACCCTTCGTTGGAGAGCAGGTTGCTAAGCCCTTCACAGCTTCGCCGAGTCTTTGCATAAATAATCCCTGTTCCTTCAAGTTTCTCCATGAGCCGTAACAACTGCTTTGCTTTATTTGGCGTAAAGTGTCGGTGAAGGATTAAGTTGTCTCTGCGAACGGATCCTTCAAAAACCTTAGCATCGGTTATGCGCAACTCTTGAAGCAAATCAGCCTTGACGCGAGGTGTGGCTGAGGCCGTTAAGGCTATGGTAGGGATGTCAGGAAGTATTTCCTTGACTTTGTGAATATTTAGGTAGGACGGTCGAAAATCGAAGCCCCATTGCGAAATGCAGTGCGCTTCATCGATAGCAATCAATGAAATATCAGCATTGCTTAGGTATTCAAGAAAAAGTGGATTCGACAATCGTTCAGGAGCGAGGAAGGCGAATTTGTATTTTCCATACCTGAGGTTTCTGAATGCTTCATCTAGCTTTCTGACCGAATAAGAGCCTTTGAAGTGGTAGCTTTTGATTCCCCGATGGACCAATCCGTTATGTTGGTCCTCCATCAATGCGACAAGTGGAGATATTACTAGGGTAGTTCCTGGGTAAATGATTCCCGGTATTTGGTAGCAAATAGATTTACCACCTCCCGTGGGCAAGAGTCCAATGGTATCTTTTCCAGACAGTGTCGAGGTAATGATTTCTCCTTGTAATCCTCGGAAATCATTGTAGCCCCAATACTTTCTTAATACCGCCCTTGCTTTGTCTATCATAGCCTATCTAAAATGAAGGCAACGCGCTCTTTTACAGGGATTTTGGGTACTACTACGAGTTCATAGCCTAATTCTTCGTAAGCATCGATAATAAACTTCTCTACCTCCATACAGTCTTCGAGCGTTTCCATACGTTCGCTATCCAATGCATGTATTTCGGGCCATACTGGCAGCAAAAAGACCTTATCAAAGCGACGTTCATTCATGTCCTTTACCCAACAATCCAATGGTTCAACATTGCCTTTTAAAAGGTAGGCATACGAATCGAGAACAGTACGGTCGTAAAAACTTTTAGTTCCCAACACAGCACTATCGTATTGCTCATTACGTAAGTTCCACACAACATCGGTGAAGCCCATTAGGTCTTTCCAAGGAAGTATATCACTGCCTTTTTCCAAGCTGTCGCTAATAATTTCGCGTGCCTGCTCATGAAAAACTTGGTGTCCCAGCTCTTCTAATGCTTGACTTACAGTGGTTTTTCCTGTTGCGGGCGCACCAGTTAATACAATTCTCGTCGTTTTCAATGGGTATGAGATATCTTCGTAGAAGAACAAAAATACTTTTAATGGGCCGATTCCTGTACCTATTTCTCTTAGTTGTTATGATGAGCTTTTCCACAAGTGGACAAAGCAAATCGGCCATCGCAAATTTTCAAAAAGCTAAAGAGGCTTTTAAGCAAAACGATGAAGAGAAGGGTTGGGTATATTTAGAAAAGGCCATCAAGAAAGGTGGTAATACCTATTACCAACCTTTGATTTTTGCTGGTGACCGCCGGTTTAAAGAAGGAGATATTCCCCAGTCAATAGAGTACTACGATAAAGCGCTCCAGATTCAAGAGCTTTCTAGCATCCATCTGAAGAAGAGTATTGTTTACAAGTATGCTGGCGAATTTGATCTAGCCATTGATTCTTATCAACTATACATGAAGAATGCTCGGATGTCTAAGGAACGATTCCGGGCTTCAGAATTGGCAATAGAAAACCTGAAATTCACCAAGGAGAAGTATGAAGAATATTTGAGCATGAGTGCTCCTATAGAGGTGGTCAAACTCGTTTTTAGTGATGAGAAAATGGAGTATTTCCCTTCGCCTACAGGTGACGATAGGAAGTTGCTTTTTACTGCGCGTATGCTTCAGGACAGTGCTCCGACGGACGAAAACCTATTCGTTGCCGAGCGCTCAGGTGCCGGCTGGGAGAGTAGGTCTAAACCTGTTTTAGGGCTCGTAAATACTCGTGTGAATGAAGGTGCTTCAAGCATAAGTGCGGATGGAGAATACATGGTTTTCACAGCCTGTAACAGACCGGATGGTGTGGGCAGTTGTGATTTGTACTACAGCTATTACGACCCATTAAAGGGGTGGGGGTTCCCACAATTGCTTCCAGGAAAGATTAATACAAAGAGGTGGGAAAGTCAACCTACGTTGGGACCGGATGGCACTACTCTTTACTTTGTTCGTGGTTCTCATAGTCAATCTGATGATTTGGATATCATGGTAGCCTACAAGGACGATGAAGGCATTTGGTCGACAGTAGAGAAATTACCGTCTGAGGTGAATTCATCGGGTCGTGAGCGCAGTCCATTCATACATTTTGATGGCGAAACATTATACTTCGTCTCAGAGCGCAGTCCATCAATAGGCGGGTCCGATTTCTTTATGGTTAAAAGACTTTCGGATTCTGCCTGGTCTGAACCTGAGAACCTAGGTTTCCCTTTAAATAGTTTCGGAGATGAATTCTCGTTGGTGGTAAATGCAGCTGGAACGCACGGATATTTAAGTTCTAATAGAGGAAAAGATATTGTTCCGCAGCAGGATGCTATGGCTGAAATGGACTTGTATGAATTCGTCCTACCTGATAATATGAAACCAGAGCAGCGACTGTTCAAGGATTTTGTGGTTATTCATGCGGATACCCGTATCCCATTAGGTCTAGCCAACGTCAAACTCAAGAGCTTGAATGAAAAAGAGGTTTATACCGGGACCAGTTCTAAAAACACAGGTCTAGTTAGAGCAATGCATGACGGTAGAAGTGCGCTTCGCGTCAGTGCTTATAAGAAGGGCTACTTGCCGTATTCAGCTATCGTTTCAAAGGCTGGTTTAGCAGATAATTCTACGCTTTATGAATTGCCTTTAGTTCCCTTAAAATCAGCAGATTCATTTGTGTTAAGAAACCTTTTGTTTGATACTGATAAAAGCGAATTACTTGCGGCGAGTGAGCAAGAATTAAGACTGTTGAAGAAACTACTGTTAGATAATCCTAGTCTTAATGCGACCATTATTGGTCACACAGATAATCAGGGTGGAAGGAGCTATAATCAGAAGCTCAGTGAAGACCGTGCGACGGCTGTATTAGAATGGTTGATTGATAGCGGAATAGAATCAGGTAGATTAAAAGCCCAAGGTGAAGGAATGGATAAACCGGTAGCCACTAACGATACAGAGGAGGGAAGAGCCTTGAACAGACGTACTGAGATACAATTGCGTTAATCCTCGTATTTATCCTTCCACATTGCTTTTTGCTGTGTGCTAATCTGCTGTTCTTTAGAGTTAGCTGCTGGCGACCACAATACACTGCCTTGAATGTCTTTTGGCAAGTACTCCTGAGGCACGAAGCCTCCTTGGTAGTCGTGAGGATAAAAGTACCCCTTGCCGTGACCCAGATCCTTTGCGAGCGCACTTGAAGCATTTTTAAGGTGGTCAGGCACTTCTAAATTCCCCGTTTGTTGAACCAATTTTTGTGCCTTCCCAATGGCTGCGTATGCACTATTCGATTTTGGTGAAGTGGCCAAATAGATAGTGCACTGGCTTAAGATGATCCTGCTCTCTGGCCAACCTACGCGCTCCACAGCACTAAAGGTTTCATTGGCGAGCATCAATGCATTAGGATTCGCGAGACCAATGTCTTCGGCGGCCGAAATGATTAATCTACGCGCGATAAACTTCACATCTTCTCCACCTTCAATCATTCGAGCGAGGTAATACACGGCTGCTTGTGGATCGGAGCCTCGAATAGACTTTATAAATGCCGAAATGACATTGTAATGCTCATCACCGCCTTTGTCGTAGCGAATTTGTGCATTTATCAAAACATTCTGGGCAAACTCTTCGTCTATTGGCACACCCGACTGCCCTTGCTGAAAACAGAGCTCTACAAGGTTATAGAGCTTCCTTGCATCGCCCATACTTTGGCGAATCAAGAAGTCGTGTGCGGTGATTTTGAGTTCCTTTTGGGAAGCATATTCTGTCGCATTCGCCAGGTCAATCATCTTAGCCAGATCCTCTTTTGAATGTGAATTCAACACATAAACCTGCATCCTAGAAAGTAATGCTGCATTTATTTCAAAAGACGGATTCTCTGTAGTGGCACCGATGAGTGTGATCCAACCCCGTTCAACAGCATGGAGCAGGCTGTCCTGTTGGCCTTTGTTGAATCTGTGAATCTCATCGATGAAGAGGATGGGGCGCTTGCTGTCAAAAAGGCTCTTCTTTTCAGCAGTTGCAAGCACTTCACGTACATCTTTAACACCAGCGCTTACGGCACTTAGTTGATACAAGGGGGCTTCAAGCTCCTTTGCAAGAAGCAAAGCAAGAGTTGTTTTTCCAACTCCTGGCGGCCCCCAAAGGACAATAGATG
>CBFHHP010000005.1:0-12094 GCA_965655745.1 uncultured Schleiferiaceae bacterium | reverse complement strand
AGTAACTATCTTTTCGCTATGTCCGATTGGAGTAAATATGGAATTCACAAGGGTCTATTCTTATGGCCGGGTTTATGGGTACTTGCAGCTTGGCTGATCTTTGCTTTTGAGCATGCCTCAGGCAACTCGCTGAGCGGTTATGGGCTCATACCAGGAAATTCAAGAAGTTGGTACGGCCCATTGACTTTTCCATGGCTACATGGCGATTTGAACCATATTACTAGCAATACAATTAGCCTATTCTTTGTCGGTACGCTCATTCGTTACAGTTTTCCAAAGGTGTTCGATAAGGTGTGGCTCATTAGTCTGCTAGCTCCGGGAATTATTCTATGGTTCATCGGTAGACCTAATGTGCATATAGGCGCGAGCGCGTGGCTTTATTCCTTGGTAGCCTTTGTTTTCTTCAGTGGCGTATTGAGATTGCATATCCGTCTGCTCGCACAGAGTATGCTTATGGTATTCTTATACGGGAGTTTTGTTTGGGGAGTGTTGCCACACGATCCGTCCATTAGTTATGAAGGGCATTTGAGTGGGGCAGTAGTAGGGTTTTTGATCGCAATCTGGTTCCGTAAGGTTGAACCTATTGAATCCCTTAAAGATCAAAAGCCGATTTTAGATGAAGAAGTCCCTTGGGACGATTGGAAACACCCCTTGGAGCGTTCGTTGCATTTCGAGGAGGTTACCCCAACTCTTGATAGACGGTCGATACGGCCACAAGGCCAGCAGTTTCGGTACGAAGACGGCTCGAGCCCAGATGAATTGGCTTAGCACCAGTATCTAGAGCCAATTGAATCTCTGAAAGTGAAAAATCTCCTTCAGGTCCAATCATGATAGTTGTTGCTACATTGGCATCAAGAACTTCTTTCAACGACGATTTATGACCATTTTCACAATGGGCTATTAACAGATTTGAATGTTCTTGAGCGATGAATTCCTTGAATGATAAAGCCGACTGTACTTGAGTTAGCTTTCCTTTTAAACTTTGCTTTGTTGCGCTCAGAACAATTTTCCGCAGTCGCTCCTCCTTAACAACTTTCCGCTCGCTATGGTCGCAGATGATAGGTACTATAGCGTCAATTCCCATTTCAACAGCCTTTTCTACAAACAACTCTATACGGTCCATATTTTTTGTGGGAGCGATCGCGATGGTCAAGGAATATGGGACTGTTCCAAAATTAGATTTCACTTTATTAAACGATCCGTAAACCTTTGATTTAGAAGCGAATGATATTTCGCCTTGATAAAGATTTCCATCGCCCGTGATAAAGTCAATACGATCACCTATGGATTTCCTTAGGACTTTAACACAATGCTGAACTTCTGCTGCATCGAGCTGAAATTCATCGCCTGTGATATGTCCTAAAAAGAGTTGCATTTATACGCCTACTTTATCTTTAGTTCTATTGAGTGGACGTTCAATCTGTTTCTCAATGAATTCGATGATTTTACTAGCTACATCCACACCAGTGACATTTTCTACGCCTTCTAATCCTGGGGAAGAATTGACCTCTAAAACCAACGGTCCACGTTCACTTCTGAGCATGTCCACACCTGCAATATTAAGACCTAGAGCCTTACAAGCCGCTACAGCGGTCTTTTTTTCCAGTGCACTTAGCTTCACCTTGGTTCCTTGACCACCTCTGTGTAGGTTGGATCTAAACTCACCTTCCTGTCCTTGGCGCTTATAAGCAGCAATGACTTTCCCACCGACGACAAAGGCTCTAATATCTGAGCCGCCGGCTTCTTTGATAAACTCTTGTACAAGAATGTTAGCATTAAGACCATAAAACGCTTCTATGACGCTCTTAGCAGCCGTCTTAGTTTCTGCCAGTACCACTCCAAGTCCTTGTGTACCTTCCAAAAGCTTAACTATTAGGGGAGGACCACCTACAGTTTTGATTAGATTATTCACATCGCGCGGTTGCTTTGCGAATACAGTTTTAGGAATACCAATACCGTGTTTTGCCAAGACCTGAGTAGCACGAAGTTTATCTCTCGATCGAACCAATGCCAAGGAGCTGAGGGTAGTGTAGATATTCTTGACTTCAAATTGACGGATGATTGAACCGCCGTGAAAGGTCACTGATGCTCCAATACGTGGAATAATCGCCTGGAAATCGGCCAATTCCTGTTCACCAAGGTAAACATTGTTGTTTCCAGTTTCCATTCCCACATAGCAATGGTTATGGTTAATTACATGAGCTTCATGACCGCGCTTTTGAGCCGCCTCAGCAAGCCTTTTGGTACTGTATAACGCTGGATTCGCGCTTAGGATGGCAATTTTCATTCTCTATTTCGTAACGTCTACTAGGTATCCTGATTCTAACAAATTTCTGCCTATGAGCATGTCATAGGTGAGGAGGGTACGGTCGGAAAATCCAACCAACACGCGATGACTTACACCAGCGAGTTCAATTTGCGTTTCGACCATAGGTCGAGCTTTACGACGTCCGAAAGAATTTCGAACATTTCTCACGATAAACTCTGAAAATATTAATTCTTCACCTGTATATAAATCACTTTCAGGATCAAAGAGTATTACTCTCAGCTCATTTCTTTCCTCATCAATAGTGATAGAGGACGCGTGCAGGGCACATGTGGCCGCACCAGTATCTACTCTTGCGCGTAGATTATTCACCGCTAATTCGGGCAGCTGCACCTTGGCAGTGGCACCGATAACAATGGAGGCTTTCATGGGGCAAAAGTGCATTCTTTTACCTTTTGAAAAACATCACTTTAAAAATTTACTAAAACTTAACCTTTGCGGATGCAGAGATGCTTAAATCGGACGATTCCCCTGCGAGATAATTGTAGTAGCCGGCGATGCCGATCATAGCTGCATTGTCGGTAGTATATTGAAATGGAGGTATATACGTGTTTAATCCGTCGCGTTCACCCAATGATGTGAGCCTTTTTCTCAATTCGGAGTTCGCGCTAACACCACCAGCAATAGCCACATGTTGGCAACCGGTATCTTTAATGGCCATTTCAAGTTTTTTAAAAAGTACATCCAATAAAGCATTCTGATAACTAGCACAAATGTCTGCCCTGTGCTGTTCAACAAAATTAGGATCCTGTTGTACTCTTTTTTGAAGCGCATATAAGAAACTGGTCTTCATACCTGAGAAGCTGAAGTTGTAACCTTCCACTTGTGGACGACCGAATTCCATGAATTTAGGATTCCCTTCTTTCGCCAAGCGGTCGATATGCGGACCGCCGGGGTAGGGTAAACCTATGATTTTCGCGGCTTTATCGAAGGCTTCTCCCACTGCATCATCTATGGTTTCACCAAGAATACACATGTCTTTTGGGCTATGAACTTCGATAAGTTGGGTATGACCTCCACTTACCGTAAGACACAGAAATGGGAAACCAATAGGCGTCTTATGGGCATCATCTATTAGATGTGCTAGAATGTGTGCATGCATATGATGCACAGGAATCAAAGGAACATCCAAGGTCATGGCGAGACTCTTTGCGAATGACGTCCCTACGAGTAACGAACCCATTAAGCCTGGGCCGTTAGTAAAAGCGATGGCATTTAGCTGTGAAGGTTCGATATTTGCTACCTTTAAAGCACGGTCAATAACAGGCACTATGTTCTGTTGATGCGCCCGCGAAGCCAATTCAGGAACGACACCACCATACGCCGTATGCACCGCTTGAGAAGATACTTCATTGGACAATACACTATTTCCATGCAGCACTGCAGCGGCTGTATCGTCGCAACTACTTTCAATTGCCAATATGTAAGGAGTATTGTCCATGAATGAGTCAAAAGTACAGCAAAATAGGCTGAAAACTTGGCGGTACTATACCCTGATGTCGGCTTTTTCCGTCCTTTTGATATTGGCCTTAACGGCCACTGTCACTTTGAATTCAAGACCTTTCCAAAAGTGGCTATTCGCCGGTTACGTGGCACCTTCATTGGCAGAGAGAGAACTATCTATTGATTTTGCAGGCTTTGATTATCAGTTCCCAAGCTCATTTTACTTTGGGCCAACCACGGTTAATTTTAAAGACAGTGCCTTTTTTACGGTCAAGAGTATTGAGTTGAACGATGTATTCTGGTCATCTCATATCGGCGTTCGAAACATTCTTGTGAATCAATGCGAACTGCATTCACCTCTGGATGGCGAACAGATGAAGGGCTTTATAAAAACCTTCAGCTCGGACTCAAACGATGTCGAGCAATCATTTAGAGCAACCATAGGTGCGATTTATGTGGATTCAATCCATGGTAGCACCAGCAATGATATCTCGTGGACTATCAGTGGTGAAAGTGGGAATGTGATCCTTGATGATGAATTCAGCGCAGAGGATGTATTTCTTCTTGCAGTGCTCAATGGTATTCAGTTCGAAATGGGAGCCGCAGACATAAGTAAATCATCAGAGGGCCAAATTAAATTCGATTATTTATTGACTTCTAAGGGTATAGCTAAGGCCTATGGCGGCGTGAGCGGTTTTGTGGATTCCTTGTTTTTTGAGGGATCAATCCAAACAGATTCTTCTATTGAATTGGCTTCACTAGGTATTGGAGAGTATGAGCCTGTTTTGAAGGCATGTGAATTTTCGTTTAACGGCTTAGTATACGACTCCAAAGTCTCGGGTCGCATACTAGGAGGAAATTCTAGCTACTCAATGCGCTCAACATTGACTCAAGAGGAGTCGGATTCTTACAATATAAGTTCCGATTTAGATCTAAGTCGTGAATTCTATAATTGGCCAATTTTTAACGGTTTTGAGCCTGTTTTAGGTTTTTTTCGCCCAAAAAACGCCCAAATTGATATAAAATCGGATTTTACTGACATTTCTTGGTCAACAGTTTTAACAGATAAAAACAACCGCTGGGAGTTCTCGAGTGAAAGTCGAAATGACCCAGTTCGAGGAATGCTATCAAGTAAAAAGTTAGCGCTTGGACCTGTAGAATCTGCCAAGGCTCGGATGAGCATTTTACCCAATATAAGCGCAGTAATCGATGGGGACGACTTTGAAATATTAGCGGCTCTTCCCGAAATACGTTCCAACGGCGAGAAGATTAAGGGGTTGAATGCTCGCTTTGAACATCGACAAGATAAAGACTCGCTGTGGCTTAGTTCACTTGATCCAAATTTAGATATTGAGTTATATGGCAGCAGAAGGGGTAAGATTAATAAGGTCTCGGGGATTATTAATGTCTTAAATCTTGCATTAGTAGATTCTAGCAGTTCTGGACAAATACTTTCTACATCTGCCAAGGCAATTTGGACCGATGAGGCTATTGGAACACTAGCATTTAATGACTTTGTTCTTTCTCGTCCCGAAGATGTTGTCTTTTTAAGTGAATTGAACTTAAAACACCAACTGAACCAGGATGAACGCTCTTTTGCAATCAAATGTGATGTCCTAGATACTCGTATTTCAGGTAAATGGAACTTAACAGATTTGTATCAAATTAAAAATCTGATAATCGATGATTTAATCTCAGAGAATTCGGCTTTTTGGCCTGAAAGCAAGGTAAACTTTCACCTTCAGGCCGGAGACGTAAATTGGCTTTTTGATTTATTTAGTCTAGACTTTGGTCTCGGTCAAAACAGTTTTGTGCAAGTTCAATTTGATGGTACAAGTAAAACCTGGTCTTCAATAATTGAATTAGAATCAATTTTTTATAACAACCTAGAGTTAAAAGAGGTACAGCAGAATTCTTCTGTTTCTGATAGCGAACATTATTCAATCTTTAGCACTGAAGAGTTCAATTTTGATGAAATTGAATTATCTGAACTGAGCGTGGAATTGATTGGAACAACGGATGATAAGTCCATTAAATTCTTAGGAATAATTAAGGACACGATTCCTTCGAATGTGAGCTTGAATGCAACATTATCGAACAATGTGTTAAACATCGCTGATTTGAATTTCAATATTGGAGATTCATACTTCGAACTAGATCAACATACAGGAATCGTTTGGCAGTGGCCACAGATCAATATAAATCGAATGTTACTCAAAGGGTCGGACGGCGAATTTGAAATAGCTAGTCAGTTCATTAATTCCAAAAACCCTGAATTGTCTTTTAGTGCGAACAACATTAAATCAACCATATTAAATTACCTGCTTAGAACACCAAATGCTAGACTTTCAGGAATTTGGAACTCGAAGATTCAGCTTAGAGAATCTTTGACGGATATCAATGCAATTGGCTCATTGGAAGTTGAAAATTTTGGTTTCAATGGACATCAATACGGAAGATTTACTGCGAGCGGTGCTTACAGTGCTCAAGAAGGATTAAAGTCTTTTGGACAGTTAAGGCAAGATAATTCAAGCTCATTTTCTTTCAATATGGGTTATTCTCCTGTGAGGGACGAACTGGATTTACGAGCCAGTATTGATAGTTTTATAGTCAATCCATTTAACAATTTGTTTGGTGGTGTTCTTGATGATTTTTCCGGAGTAATTCAAGGGGGATTAGAGGTATACGGACCACTTTCTGACTATTCATTAAATGGTGATTTTACTATGAGGCATGGTCAATTCTCTTTACCTATTGTCGGTGCATCGCTTAGTGCGAGCGATCTTATTAATATTAAAATCGACAATAGTAAAATTACTATTGATACCACACAATTTATTAACCAGGGCGATAGTACTACAGCACTGTTATATGGTACTATTTATCATGATAACTTCGACAGTTTGGAGTTTGACCTAAACCTCGTTGGAGACAGTTTACTTGCTGTAGATTTAAAACGTGATTTAGATGGATACTTCTATGGACAGGCAGTAATTTCAGGTAATGTTTTACTAGAAGGACCTTTAGAACAGCTTCATTTAGATTTATCTGCAACAACATTATCGGGAACCGACCTGAAAATACCCTTGGACAACCCAACAACCGTAGAATTGCCGAGCTACATAAAATTCAGTGATGCGCGAATCCCTCGAAGAGGCAATGTTTTGAAGCAAGATTTAGAATATTTCACAACCGATCTAGCAATTGAAGTCACACCAGATGCGATAATTGAATTGGTCCTAGATGAAGTACTAGGAGATGTGATCAAAGCGCGTGGGAATGGTAATATACGGCTTAAGATAATGGAAGATGAAAGCCTAGAGCTTTATGGGTTATATACTCTTGAATCTGGTGATTATCTGTTTACATTGCAAAACATCATAAACAAACCATTTGAAATCATACCCGGGGGTACAATATTGTGGAGTGGTGATCTTTATGAGGCACAAGTCAATATAGATGCCAAATATTCACTCTCTACTGATCTTCAAGGTTTGGTTTCTAACGCCAATTATCAAAATGAAAACGTCAATGTAGATTTAATCATCAATCTAACTGGGGACTTGATGAATCCCGATATAGCGTTTAACGTTGATTTACCAGATGCTCCACCAAGTTATCTCGAAGAATTACAACGTCATTTTTTGAGTGAAGACGCTATGAATTACCAAGCCTTTTCTCTTTTGCTTCTTGGCGATTTTTATCAGCAAGATTTAGCTGTACAAGAAGGATTTGACTTTGGAGGATCAGTAAGCAGGAATACTTCAGAGTTACTTGTAAGCGAATTTGGCAGTTGGCTGGCAGCAGGAATAGGATCATATGTCGATTTAGAATTGGATTATACAAGTGGTACCAATCCCTATGAGATATTAGGTACCACTCAAAACCTTAATCTCGACCTAGGTAAGGATTTTCTTGATGGTAGATTGAGTATTAATTCTTCCTTGGATATTCCAATTGGTCAATCGGGGACTTCTACATTATTACTTGGAGATACGGAGATCATATATTCATTAACAAAAGACGGAAGAATCAAACTCAGAGCGTTTAACAGAAGCAATCGTAACGATCCACTGATGCAAAATTCGGGCCCTTACACACAAGGTGTAGGGATCTTATTTCAAAAGGAATTTGAATCAGTACTAAAAGATTAGCCCTGTGCTTCGATGAGAGCAACGGCCTCTACAAGTGAATCTACGTAGTGATTAGGCACAGCAGTATGCGGCTTTAATCCATGTCCAGTCTTAACTCGAATGGTGGTTACTCCAGCATTCTGACCGGCTTCGATGTCTCTTGGTGAATCACCGACTAGAAAGCTTTGCGCTAAATCAATATTGAACCTATCCTTTGCAGCCAAGAGCATGCCTGGCGAAGGTTTCCGGCATTCACACGGAATCTTGTATTCTGGAACTTCACCTTCAAAACCGCCGTGTGGGTGGTGCGGACAGAAGTAAATGGCTTCCACAAAGGCGCCTTGCTCACCCAATTGAGTCTCCATCTTTTTATGAATGTTGCCCAATTCTTCGATAGAACACAGCCCTCGCGCAATAACGCTTTGGTTTGTGACTACAACTACTAGATAACCAAGCTTGTTCAACTTCTTGACACAATCGGCTGCGTACGGATACAATTCAAAGTCCTCAGGTCTATGAATGAGATCAGTATCTATATTGATTACTCCATCTCTATCTAGGTATACACACTTTTGGGGCCTGTTTAAGTTTCGTGCAGCAACCTTACCAGAGGAAATAGCTTGTTCTACCTTTTCTAATCGATCCGGAGTACCCATGTCTTTGAGATACTCAGGTGTGTTGTAGGCATAGACATTTAATCGTTCGTGAAGGGTGGGGAAGATATCTTTTCCGAAATCAGCTTTAACGCCTTCTTCCAGGTGCTCTAAAACCACAGGATTAAAAACATAGGCCGCTGCATTGACTAGATTCCTGTAAACTAATCCTTCTGGGTGCGGCTTCGCGTAAAAAGCACAAACCTTTTCGTTTTCATCAACATCGAGCAGATCACTATCGTAAGGATGATCATTCGGGTGAACGACTAACGTAGCATCCGCACCTTTCGCTTGGTGAAAAGCAAATAGTCGATGTAAATCCATATTCATCATTACATCACCGTAGAGGACAATGAACGGCTCCGTCAAATGCTCCTGTAGGGCTTTTACACCACCCACCGTTCCTAACGGAGTTGGTTCTACGTAATAGTGTATTCGTATTCCAAAAGCTTCTCCCTTTCCAAAATGATCTTCAATGTGATGGTATAAATGGTTGACAATGAGCCAAACATCGGTAAAGCCGTGGTCTCTTAGAAGGTTAATTTGATACTCAAGTATGGGCTTGCCGAGAACAGGCATCATAGGCTTGGGAATATCGTCTCTGACTTTTGCAAGACGGGTTCCTTTACCACCGGCAAGAATGAGTGCTACCTTCATAGTTAGATATTTACCCAAACCTAAGAAGCTTTAAGGAGCTAATAAAGTCTTCTAACGAAAGATTCTTAACATACTTACCTAGAGTACCCAGTTCAAAGGGAAAATGGGAATTAAAACTATAAAATGTTGAAAAGGAAGCAGTTCAATAACGAACAGTACAGACCCCCCTTCATGAGCTAAATTTTTTTCAAATTTTTGAGTCCTAACTATTGCTAAAATGAAAATAGCCGTTACATTTGCAACCTCAATTGAAGCACGGTCCGGTAGTTCAGTTGGTTAGAATACAAGCCTGTCACGCTTGGGGTCGCGAGTTCGAGTCTCGTCCGGATCGCCAACAATTAGAAAAGCCCTCGGAGAAATCCGGGGGCTTTTTCTTTCCGCGCGCTAGCGCTTTTTCTTTTTAGTTCTTGTTTTGTGCAGTTCACAATACCTACTATCTGTAATTGCCTCACGTTCGCATTTAGCTCCAGAATTAGTCTTAAAACTGCATTTACGATAAACGACTTTTTTGGTGAGTGTCTTTTTCTCACGTAAAAAGGGCAAGTCAGCAGTTCGTTCAGGCAGACATATACTGCAGGGGAGCAAACCTCTTTGAAGAGCTGTTCGTTCCTCAATTCTAATTTGTCCATTTCTTAAATATCGACAACCATCTATATGGTACCGCGCTCCGGAGGCATTGATGCCACGTGTTGTAAAAACAATAATTTCAGCGATAGCAGTAGAATCTGGAACAGGCTGTGCTTTCGCTTGCGTTGGAAATAAACTAATTATTCCAAGGGCTATTGCATATAAGTGATTTCTCATCATTTAGTAAAATTATTAATTCTCTTAGATTAAGATGCCCTTCTAATTTGAATGTGATTCTTGAACGTTGAGTAAGGCTATGAATACAACCGATATTTTGGTGTGGAACTAATTCTATTCATGTCTGTACAGTTGTGGTAAGTGCGTAGATTTGTAACATGAAAAAGATTTTTACAGTGCTTTTTGCTCTTTTTAGCCTTTCTATATGTGCGCAGGGGAACCTTACGGATTCCTCCGGCAAGAAACAAGGCAAATGGGTGAAGAAATACGAAAGCGGTAAAACCAGATATACGGGTACGTTCAAAAACGACATACCCGTGGGAACATTTATCTATTATTTTGAAAGAGAAGGTGGTAAGATGTCTGAAATCTCCTATAGAGGAACAACAGGCGTGGGCTATGCAAAGCTTTACCACAGATCTGGCGTCCTTCAAGCAGAGGGTGTTTATAATGCTCAAGTAAAAGACAGTACTTGGACTTATTATTCTCGAAGTGGTGTTTTAACACAACACGAAGATTATAAAATGGGGGAGCTTAATGGTCCTCAACTGACGTATTGGGAGAACGGAAAGGTCAGTCAGCGCATTGATTTCGTTAATGGTGAGGAAAACGGGCATTGGATACGTAAATGGGACGACGGAACTCTACGCACCAAAGGATCGTTTGAAGATGGTCAATTAGAAGGTGAGTGTAAATACTTTGATGAAGAAGGCAAACTCATAGCGAAAGGTCCCTATCACAATGGGAAAAAGCACGGTACTTGGTATTATTTCGAAGAGAACAAGGTGGTCTTGAAAGAGTTATACAGGTACGGCACACTTGAAAGTGAAACCAAATACGATGAGTAAATCAATTGCTGAAACTACGGTAGTCGTAGGTCTTAGCGGAGGGGTGGATTCCTCAGTAACGGCTTACTTGCTTAAGGAGCAGGGTTACAAAGTCATAGGTTTATTTATGCGTAATTGGGTAGACGAAAGTGTCACTATACACGACGAGTGCCCTTGGGTTGAGGATAGCAATGATGCCATGCTTGTTGCGGACAAGCTCGGTATTCCTTTTCAAGTCATTGATATGAGCGGCCCCTACCAAAAGCGTATTGTCGATTATATGTTTGGCGAATACGAGAAGGGCAGGACTCCGAATCCGGATGTGCTGTGTAACCGTGAAATCAAATTTGATCTATTTCTCAAGACTGCCATGTCTATTGGTGCGGATTACGTCGCTACAGGTCATTACGTGCGAAAGGAAACCATTGAAAAAGAGGGTGAGCTTGTTTATCGATTATTGGGTGGATTAGATCCGAACAAAGACCAGAGCTACTTCCTATGTCAGCTGAATCAGCAGCAGTTGAGTAAGGCGATGTTCCCAATAGGACATTTGCAAAAAGCTAAGGTTCGTGAGATTGCCGCTGAAGCAGGACTGGCAACGGCTGAGAAGAAAGACAGCCAAGGATTGTGCTTCATTGGAAAGGTACGTTTGCCCGATTTCCTACAGCAAAAATTAGAGCCTAAATCCGGCAATGTGTGGGAGATTCCTGCAGATGCAGAATTGTTTGATGCTGAGAGAAGTACACTAGAATTGGCCGCAGCTCCGTATGATTTCCATCCAAAGCACGGTAAGAAGCGAGGGCGCCACAATGGTGCACACTATTACACTGTGGGCCAACGTAAGGGACTGAACATTGGAGGTAGTCCAAAGCCACTTTTCGTTCTTGGGGTTAATACAGAATTCAATGCTATCTATGTTGGGCAAGGCGATGATCACCCTGGTTTGTATAGAACCGCACTTAAAATAAGTAACCACGAAGTGCACTGGGTTCGCGAAGATTTTAGGCTAGGTATCGGTGAGACTGCTCGTTATAGAGGACGTATACGTTACCGTCAACCTTTGGTGGATATTACATTGCATCAGAAGGAGGACGCCCTTTTTATTGAGTTTGATCTACCGGAAAAAGCCATAACTCCGGGTCAATTTGCGGCGTGGTATTTGGAGGATGAATTAGTAGGTAGTGGAACGATAGCCTATTAGGATGAAATATGTAAGAGTGGCCATAACGTATTTGATGTTTCTGAGCGCTG